>DSCM01000012.1 GCA_011049115.1 Pseudomonadota bacterium | reverse complement strand
CTTTGCCCTGCTCTTTGCGGTTTTCAACGATTTGGAGATATTCGTACTTGCCGGATTTTTTGACTCGAGCGAACATGGGGAACCTCTTTCGTTAAAGACACCCCACTTTTAGCGATTATTTTCATATTGGTCAAGATGTAGATTTTATTCTATGGGCACTACCTTTTTGGTTTTTTTGCCAACCCGGCATCGCTGAAAGCTAAGTATAGCAACAAATTTATTTTCTAACGCCGTTTCAACTGTCAAAGATCAGCCTAGGTGGTCATTTATCGTGCTAACTGATAGGCATTAAGATTCCAAATCTTGTTACCCGTCTTGGCACCCAGGGCCAAAAACGAAAAAGGGGGTTAAGCGCTTGATTCGCTTAACCCCCTTGGTATTATTGGCGCGCCGCGGATGATTCGAACACCCGGCCTTCTGATCCGTAGTCAGACGCTCTATCCAGCTGAGCTAGCGGCGCTTGTTTTTTACCCTTGCTAAGGTAATTGGCGGAGAGAGAGGGATTCGAACCCTCGATGCAGGTTTACCCCGCATACTCGCTTAGCAGGCGAGCGCCTTCAGCCTACTCGGCCATCTCTCCTGAGAGCAGTTTTTTCTGTTTTGTTTACCGTTCCCGGGTCTGCTTCGGCACCCCCGGCGGAAAGAAGGTCCGTCGTTTACCAGAACCGGCGACAAATGTCAAGCCCGGCGGAAGATTATCCGCCGGGCTTTTTTAAAAAATGGCGGAGGGAGTAGGATTTGAACCCACGGAGCTTTCACTCAACGGTTTTCAAGACCGCCGCCTTAAGCCACTCGGCCATCCCTCCGGATTGGAACCTTAAATGAACTGGGGCAACCCGATTTTAAATTGGCAGCCCGATTTCCTTCTTATCTCCCAGGTATGCGCGTAAAGCTTCCGGGATGACGACGTTGCCGTTGGCCTGCTGGTAATTTTCCAGGATAGCGACCAGGGTGCGCCCGACCGCCAGACCCGAACCGTTCAGGGTATGAACGAAACGGGTTTTGCCGCCGCTTTTGGGGCGGTAACGGATGTTGGCGCGCCGCGCCTGAAAGTCTTCAAAGTTGCTGCATGATGAAATTTCTCGGTAAACACCCTGGCCCGGCAGCCAGACCTCGATGTCGTAAGTCTGGGCCGAGGAAAAACCAAGATCGCCGTTACAGAGGTTGACGATCCGGTAGTGCAGATTCAAAGCCTGAAGAACGGCTTCGGCGTTTTGTAAAAGCTTTTCCAGCTCCTCATACGAGTGCTCGGGGTCGGAAAATTTAACCAGTTCCACCTTGTTGAACTGATGCTGGCGAATCAGGCCCCGGGTGTCACGACCGTGGGAACCGGCCTCCTTGCGAAAACAGGGGGTGTAAGCCGTGAAATAAGCCGGCAGTTCGCTGTCTTCGAGAATTTCGTTCTGATAAATATTGGTAACCGGGACTTCCGCCGTAGGGATCAGATAGTAATCCAGACCCTCGATCTTGAAAAGGTCATCGGCGAACTTGGGCAGCTGGCCGGTGCCGGTCATCGAGGTCTGGTTGACGATGAAAGGCGGCAGCACCTCTTCGTAGCCGTGTTTTCCCGTATGCAGGTCGAGCATGAAGTTAATCAGGGCTCGTTCCAGTTTGGCCCCCATGCCGCGGTAGAGGGTAAAACGGGCGCCGGTGATCTTGGCTCCACGTTCAAAATCCAGAATTTTCAGCTTTTCCCCGATTTCCCAGTGCGGCAGCGGCATGAAATCGAATTCAGGCTTGCGGCCCCATTCCCTGACCTGAAGATTGTCGGCCTCGCTCAGCCCCCGGGGAACGGTGTGGTGCGGCATGTTCGGGATCAGGGAGACAATCTTGTAAAGCTGGTTCTCGACCTCGGCGGTTTCGGCGTCAAGCTCTTTTATCCGGCGTGAGACCTCACGCATGGCGCTGATTTCCGCACCTGCATCCTCCTGGCTCTTTTTCATCTTCGCGATATTGTCGGAGCAGGTGTTGCGCTGGTTTTTTAAGGTCTCGACCTCGGCCAGCAGGGCCAGACGCCGACTGTCGAGGGCTTTGAACTCGTTCAGATCCAGTGGGTTGCCGCGCATCTCCAACATGGCGCTGACGGCGGAAAGGTTGTTGCGAATGAACTTCAGGTCAAGCATTGGTTGCCGGTCTCCTGGTTGGTCAGGGAAAGCTTAGCGGAGCGCCGCCCGTATACTATCTTGCGGCCTTGGTTGTCAACTATTTTGTCGGTTTACGCCTTCTAGCCGAGCCTGCCGCTGAGTCCGGCTGGAGGTCTGGAGGGCGAAGCAAAAGAGTAAATGTTCATGCAATATTCCATCAGCATGCGATAGGTGTTGAAAAATGAAGCGTTGAAACTGATTGCCTGGCGCATGATTTCAATCCAGCAGGAACGCTCGTTGTAATAGATCGGAATGATCTCCTTTTCCAGTTTCTCATAAAGATCGTTGGCGTCGAGCAGGTTGCTGGCCAGGTCGACCTGCGGCCCCGATGGTGGTGGGCCGATGGACCAGCCGGTTTTCCCTTCGATCCAGCCTTCAATCCACCAGCCGTCAAGAATGCTGAAATTGGGGACCCCGTTGTGTGCCGCCTTCATGCCGCTGGTTCCGGAGGCCTCCAGAGGCCTGGTCGGGGTATTAAGCCAGAGATCGACGCCGCCGGTAATCAGCTTGCCGAGTTCCATGTCGTAGTTTTCCAGATAGACGATTTTGATCAGGTCTTTCAGTTGCTTGCTGGTTTTAAAAATGTCTTTGATCAGTTGCTTGCCGGGTTCGTCATGGGGATGCGCCTTGCCTGCCAGGACCAGTTGCAGCGGGCCGTAATATTCGGTAATATGGCGGAGACGATCGGGTTGGGAAAAAAGCAGGGTGGCGCGTTTGTACGGGGTGGCCCGGCGGGCGAAACCGATGGTCAGAACCTCACTCCTCAGGAGATTGTCGGTTTTTTCCTTGATATGCTGCAAGAGGCGCGCCTTGGCGCTCATGTGGGCCGCGAACAGTTGCTCGCCGGGAATCATGATGGCGTTGCGCAGAAGAAAATTATCCTGTCTCCAGCCCGGCAGATAGAGGTCGTAGAGTTCCTGGAATTCCGAGCAGGTCCAGCTGGGGGAATGAACCCCGTTGGTGACCGCCCTGATGCGGTGTCCGGGAAACATCTGCATACTGACATCGCGGTGGCATTTAGAGACGGCATTGGTCCGGCGACTCAGATTCAGGGCCAGCGTGGTCAGATTGAGCTCATCTTGTCCGCCGAAACGCTTGAGAATCTCAAGGGGCATGTACGCGCCCAGCAATTCATCCACCAGCTTGTAGTCGAAGCGGTCGTGTCCGGCCGGGACCGGGGTATGGGTGGTGAAGACGCAGAGGTGGCGGACCCGGTCATGGTCCCAGACTTGCGTTGGATCCCAGGTCTCTTCGATATCGCGTCGGTAGCGTTGCAGCAGCTCTAAGGTCAGCAGCGCGGCGTGGCCTTCGTTCATGTGAAAATTCAGCACGCTGTGAATCTCCAGGGCGCTGAGCAGGCGCAGGCCGCCGATTCCGAGGATGATTTCCTGGGAGAGGCGATAACGCTGGTCGCCGCCATAAAGATGGGCGGTCAGGCGGCGTTCTTCGGGTCCGTTTTGCGGAAGATCGCTGTCCAGAAAAAAAACCGGAACCTGGCCACCGTCAACGCCCTCAACCAGATAAAGCCAGGGGCGGAGAAAAACTTCATGGCGGCCCATAGGCACCCTGATCGTGATCATGTCAAGCTCGAGCAATAGTTTTTCCGGATCCCAGGCTACGGGGATTTCCTGCTGCTGGCCGTCCGCGTCCAGCCTCTGCTGAAAATAGCCTTCGCGGTAGAGTAGGGTTACGGCGATAAAGGGCAGACGATGGTCGGCTGCGGCCTTAATGGTGTCGCCGGCGAGAACGCCGAGACCGCCGCTGTAGGTGGGCAGGTCGACCCGCAGGCCGATTTCCATGGAAAAATAGGCTATTTGGGGATTCAGTTTTCTGATTTGTGCATAAATGTCGGGGATAGTCATAATTTTTGTTAACCCGTTAGTGTTTTTTAACTTTACTTATTGATGCAAAAAGAATTATAGGCCCGATGAACAATATGGTTTTGTGGTTTTCCGACTAAAGGCTCGCATTCTTGGCGTTTGTCGGCAGATCTATTTAATCCAGAACCTTTTTGCGAACTTCTTACCAGCTGTTTCTAATCGGGTTTGGCAGTAAAAGTAAAGGAAAATTATCGTGAAAATTCCATCATTAAAAATTGGTTCACTTATTGCCGACCACCCGATTATTCAGGGGGGCATGGCGGTCAGTGTTTCGACTTCCGAACTGGCGGTCGCTGTTGCGGAGGAGGGCGGTATTGGAGTTATCGGGGGGACCGGGCTGAGCATGGACGCTTTGCGTCGCCAGATCCGGGAAGCGCGGGCCGCGACTAAAGGCCTGCTTGGTCTCAACATTATGGTTGCAGCCCGTGAATTCAAGGAAGCGGTTCTGGTTTCCCTGAAGGAA
This sequence comes from Pseudomonadota bacterium, assembly GCA_011049115.1. Lineage (NCBI taxonomy): Bacteria > Pseudomonadati > Pseudomonadota > Pseudomonadota bacterium. The sequence continues at coordinate 21,568 of DSCM01000012.1, read as the reverse complement.
AAGGTTGATGTGGTGATTGCCGGAGCCGGTTTCTCCCGTGATGTTTTTTCCATCTGCAAAGAATGGAAAACTCCGGTGATTACTATGGTTTCCTCCGTCAAGGTCGCTCTGCTGGCAGAACGTCTGGGGGCTGCGGCGGTGGTGGTCGAGGGTTGCGACGCCGGCGGCCATCTCGGTACGGATCGTCAGACGACTGAATTATTGCCCGCGATCTGTGAGGCCGTGTCGATTCCGGTGATTGCCGCCGGGGGCTTTGTCAATGGTCAGGATATCGCCAGCCTGCTTGAACTGGGGGCGGCCGGAGTTCAGCTTGGAACCCGCTTTCTGCTCAGTGACGAATGTACGGTGCATCGCAATTTCAAGGAGCTTCTGGTCAATGCCAAGGCCTCGGATCTGGTGCGTATTATCTCTCCGGTAGGCTTGCCGGCCAATGCCATTCGGACGCCTCTGATTGATAAACTGCTGGCTGGTGATGAATCGATTCGTCCGCAGAGCTGCGATCGCTGTCTGAAAAAATGTGGTCGGGAATTCTGCATTCTGGAGGCTTTGCGCCGGGCTCGTGATGGTGAGTACGAACGGGGACTCTTTTTTACCGGACGTCGTTTTTCCGATATCTCGGCGATCGAGCCGGTGAAAAAGATTTTTGCCGATCTCCTCAGGGACGCCCAGGATTGTCTGGAGCGGGTCGATCATCCTGAAATTCCGGTTGCGGCCGGCTGAGGATGGCGTGCGATTTTTCCAGGGCGTTTCTGATTTTCTCAAGCAGGGGGGGCAGACTGGCCGGGTCGCGGGCGCAGATCGGGGTGGCCTGAAAACGCCGGTTTAGCCAGAGCAGGGTTTCCGGTTCCGCCAGATCCATTTTGTTGGCCACCATCAGGGTCGGAATCTGATTCAGGCCAAGTTCTCCCAACAGCTGTTCGACGCTGTCGATCTGTTCTTCAAGATCATCACTGCTGCCGCAGTCAACGACATGCAGCAGCAGATCGGCCTCGGCCAGTTCCTCAAGGGTGGTGCGGAAGGCATCGAGTAAATCTTTGGGCAGTCTGCGAATGAAGCCGACCGTATCGGTGATGATAATTTCCTGTTCCCGGGGTAGACGCAGTCTTCTGGTGGTGGGGTCCAACGTGGCGAAAGGCAGGTTTTCTGTCAACACGCGGCTTTTGGTCAGACTGTTGAGCAAGGTCGATTTGCCGGTATTGGTGTAGCCGACAATTGAAACCTGGGGCAGCTCATTTTTTTGGCGCTGCTTTCTGGCAATGGTCCGGCTTCGGGCCATTTTTTTTAGCTTTTTCTCAATCTTTGAGATTCTTTCCCGAATGCGTCGGCGATCAATTTCCAGGGTGGTTTCCCCTGGACCCCGACCGCCGATGCCTCCGGTCAGGCGGGAGAGAGCCGTGGTTTTTTCCGAGATGCGCGGGAGCCGGTATTTAAGCTGAGCCAGTTCGACCTTGAGTTTCCCTTCCCGACTCTGGGCCCGCCGGGCGAAGATGTCGAGAATCAGCAGGGTTCGATCAATGACTTTAAGTTCGGTGGCGCGCGAGAGGTTGTTTACCTGGGTCGGGCTCAGATCGTGATCAAAGATCAGCAGCTCGACGTCCTGCGCCATCGAGGCGACGATGATTTCTTTGAGTTTGCCTGAACCAATGGCCGCGTGCGGGTCGAGTTTGCGCGGTTGCGTAAAACTGTCGACGACCTTGATGTTGGCGGCTCGCGCCAGTTCCGAGATCTCCCTGACCGAGTCTTTCAGCCTGGCCGAGGTTTCGGGACCGACACTGACGACAATGGCCCGCGGTTCTTCGTGATCGTCGGTGCTGTGGGTGAAAGCGGTTGCGGCCGAGCTTTCCAGGGAACTGAAAAGCTCCAAACATTGAAGCTTGAGCCGGTCGAGCGGAGTTGATGGCAGGAGTTGATATTTTTCGCCGGCCGAATCCGGAAGCAAGTGCGCAATCTCGATGTTTTCCGGAAGCCCGGCGATATCAATCCGGATTACCGCCATCAGATCCAGACGGAGTTTGGTCAGATCGGTAAGGTCTTCACGGTTTATCCCTTGCGGTCCGAAACTGGTGTGAACGCAGCGCAGGCCGCGCAGCCGGCCATGGCCCAGGCGGTAACGGTGCAGGGAAGGAATCGTGATCGACTGGCTGTCGCCGACGATCACCATCTCAACCTGGCCGCGGCGATCAAGCAGCAACCCCAGTTGCCGGCCGCAAGCGACGGAGCTCAGGGTCAGATGACGGGCGAGCTCCGCGCTGATGACCTCTTCAGGCAGGCAACGCCGGCGATAAAGCTGGTTCAGTTGTTTCAGTTGTCTAGGTTTAAGACCTTCAAGGTTGCCGTAAAGTTCCATATCGGGAGCTCTGCCGAAGTTGTGACGCGGGTGGTTGTGGTTTAAGTATTTTCTGATTCCGATCAGGCCTTAAGGGAATAGTCATGAAAAGTCAATCAAACTCGGCGTCTCCGGAAATCTCGCAACTCTTTTTCGAGCTTTGGCAGGTGGTGTGCAAACTCCGTTCGCCGCAGGGCTGTCCCTGGGACCGGGAACAAACCTTTGTTTCCATGAAAGGGCAGTTTCTCAAGGAAGTTTATGAATTTGTCGATGCCCTGGAAGAAAATCAGAGCTCGGCTATGGCGGAGGAGCTCGGCGATCTTTTCTTTCACCTGCTGTTTTTCGCCCTTCTGGGGGAGAACGGTGGGCGCTTTACCCTGGCAGAGGTGCTCGACCGCATTCGGGCCAAACTTGTTCGTCGCCACCCGCATGTGTTTGCGGAGGCGGCCAAGCTTTCCAGCGAGCAGGTTAAAAGTAACTGGGAGATGATCAAACGAGAGCTTGAAGGTAAGGTTTACGCCTCGCTGCTTGACAATGTGCCCAGGTCCTTGCCGCCCCTGGAAAAGGCCTATGTTTATGGAAAAAAAGGCGGCAAGGTCGGTTTTGACTGGCCCGATCCGGCCGCGCTTCTGCCCAAGGTTCAGGAGGAACTTAAGGAGGTGGAGGAAGTTCTGGCGAGTGGGGGCGAGCCTCTGGAAGAAGAATTGGGTGATCTGATGTTTGTGGTGGTCAATCTGGTTCGCAAGGCCGGTTTTAATCCGGGCCGGACTCTGCATCTGGCCAACCGTAAATTTGAGCGCCGTTTTCGTTTTATGGAGAAAAGCGCTGTTGCCTCGGGACGGGAACTTGGACGGCTCGGGCTGGACGAGCAGGAAAATTTATGGGAGCAGGCTAAAAAGGAGCTGGGCTAGACCTGAGAGCAGACTGACTGGGTCATAGTTTTTGTTGTATCATGCTGAAAATAAACGACTTTTATGGTTTACGCACAGGGCTTGTGAAGTGCCTGTGAGTGCGTGTGTGGAAAACCTGTAGATAGCGGCTGGGGCTCAGTTCTCTGTTGTCTCCGCCGCCATATCGGGTTTAAAATTGAGTTTGACCTGACCTCCGGTTTCCAGGCCCTGGTGTTTCATGGTGTTAAAGCAAAAACCATCGACCGGTGTCATGGAGCTTGCGGGGCCGGGTTGGCGGAAAGCTTTCCCGGATTAAGACCTTGGCCGGAGACATTGGTTTTGCCGTAAATTTCAGTTTCAGGGGGAATCCGCATGTCTGAGTATCTCCATCTTTTATGTTCACAGTGCGGCACCCGGAACCGGGTGCCGCCCGCCCGTCTGAAGGAAGATCCGCGTTGCGGCAAATGTCGGGCGGAGCTTCTAAGTGGTAGACCGATTGATCTGCCGGGGGCGCTGTGGCATCGTTTTCTGGCCGGCAATGAGCTGCCGCTGGTGGTTTATTTTTGGGCTTCCTGGTGCGGGCATTGTCGTAATTTCCATACGGTCTTCGCCGAGGCGGCGGCGGCCTTCCGCTGGCAGGCGCATTTTGTTCGTATCGAGACCGAGGAACAGCCCGAGTTGGCAAGGCAATACGCGATCAAAGGGCTGCCGACCCAGATTGTTTTTAACCGGGGCCGCGAAATTGCCCGCCAGGCCGGGGCGGCGCCGCTGCCGGTTTTTTCCCAGTGGCTTGAAAAACACCTTTAGAAAAAGCGCCTGTGGCCGCCAGGTTACCGCGTTGATTATACAGGTGGTGTGTTGAAGTATGGACGCCCCCTGATCACTGGGGTACGGTTTTGCAAGCCGGAGATGGTCCGGTCATGATTGGGCTGCGAGCAGTTTCAGAATGGCGCTTCCGAGCTGTCTGAGGCTGTAGGGCTTGCGAATAAGGCGGCCTGACCCTGAGCCAGAATCTTTTCAACTTCTTCGTTTTGCGAGAAACCACTGGCGACCAGAATTCTGAGCCGGGGCTGCCTGGCCCGCATCTTCTCACTGGTTTCGCGCCCGTTGAGACCGGGATCCATGATCATGTCAAGCAGAACCAGATCGACTTTATTTTTTTCCAGCAGTCTGATGCCGTCTTCTCCGGAGTCGGCGGCAAGAATCTGGTAGTTGAGCGAGCGTAGCAACGCCGCAGCAATGTCACGCTGAAGTTTCTCGTCATCGACGATGAGGATTGTTTCCTGGTTGCCGAAAAGCTCTTTCGGGGTTTCGTTAAATGCTGTTTCCCGGTCGGTAGGGCCGGGGCTTGGGCTTTCCCGGGTCGCGGGCAGGTAAATTCTGAAAGTCGTGCCCTGGTTGTCACTGTCCACCAGAATCTCTCCCTGATGATCGTGGATGCTGTTCCAGACCACGGTTAGCCCGAGTCCGGTGCCGCTGCGTCCCATGATTTTCTTGCTGTAAAAGGGCTCGAAAATATGGGCTTTGTCTGTGGCGGAGATTCCTGTGCCGCTGTCTTGGATGGCGAGCTGAATGTATTCCCCAGATTTCAGGAAGTTGTTTTCGGCCACGGCTTTGCGGTTGAAATAGTTGGTGGTTGTCAAAGTGATGTGGCCTGGTCCCTGAATGGCCTCGAAAGCATTGAGCACCAGGTTGAGGAGACACTTGCGCAGGTGGGTGGAAGAGCATTTTATGGCAAGCAGGTCATCCGCCAGCTCCGTGGACAATTCGACTAAGGGGTAATTAGCTTTGCAGGCTCTGATTTCTGCTGAGTCCAGAAAATCTATGATGAAGTGGTTGACGTTCAGGATTTCCTTGGCTGCGGCCACGCCCCGAGTTACGGTCAGCATGTCGGCAACCATCGCCGCGGCCCGCTGCCCGGCCTCGAGAATGGCTTTGATCGGTTTGCGCAAAGGACTGTTCCGGGGCAGTTGCATGAGCATCAGTTTCGGGTAGCTGATGATTCCCGACAGAATGTTATTGAGATCATGAGCCACCCCGCCGGCCATCAGGCCGATGGCCTCCATTTTCATGGAGCGGTTAAGTTTGTTTTCCATTTCCTGCTGCCGGCTGATATCCTGGAAAAAAACAAAATGGTAAGCCTGGTTGCGGTATTCGAAGTAGTTGAGATAAATTTCGACCGGCAGTTGCCGGCCATGCCGGCAACGGTAGCTCGTGGTTTGGGAGAATGAAGTCGAGGTTCTCATTTCCCGCAGCCTTTCGTTCCAGGTCTGTTGATTCAGATTCAGGTCGAGGTCGCTGAGGGTCAGTTGCTGAATTTCGGCCTGACTGTAATCAAGCATTCGCAGCGCGGCCTGATTGGCGTGAATGATTTTGGTTTGTTGCGGTTGAAGGGCGTTTTTGGCCCAGACAATGGGGAAGGCGCAGTTGTCGACCGCATGCTGAGTGAACTGCAGCAGCTGTGCGGTGTGTTTCAGCTTTTCGCTTTGCCGGGTGATTTCCTGGTTCTGACGAGCCAGCTGTTGGTTGTATTTGCTCAGGGTGTGGTTGCGGATTAAAAGCATCGCGACACCGACCAGAATCAACAGCGCGAGCTGCAGCAGCAAGGTGTAGTTTGGTTTTTGTTCGAAGCGGACGGCAATCCAGTTGTTCAGAATCTGCTGATGGGTTGCCGGGTCGATGGAGGCGATGGCCCGGTCGAAAATTCTGGTCAGCAGAGGTTCGTCATTGCGGGCGCCGATGCCCAGTTCCCAGCGTTCATCGAATTTCCCGGCGACCTTGAGTTCGCCGACAAAATTCTTCTGAATCGTATAACCGACCGTGGCTAGGGTCTCGATAAGGCCGAAGATTTCACCTTTGGCCACCATCTTCAGCCCTTCTCTGACCGTGGGCACGTCGACAATCTGCATTTTGGGGTAACGTTGGCGCAGGGTTTCATTGAAGGCGTAACCCTTGACAATGCCGATTTTCTGGTTGGTGATAACGGATATATCGTCGATAAAGGGGGTGTCGTTACGGGCCGCCAGGACCAGGGGGAGGGGGATGCTCAGGTAGGGTCGAGTGAAATCCATGTAGGTCCGGCGTTCCGGTGTCGGCATGGCGAGAGAATAGATGTCGCAGCGTCGGGCCTTGGCGAGAGCGATCGACTCATTCCAGGTGGTGGTCGGCACCATGACAATCGGAATGCCGATAACCTCTTCCAGAATCCTGATGTAGTCGGCGGTCATGCCGACGTGACGGCCGTTCTCGATCTTTTCCAGAGGCATCCAGTCGGGATCGACACACATTCTGATCTCTTTTTTTTGCCGCAGATAATCCTTTTCCTCGTCGGAAAAGGTCAGTCGGCGCGGGATCCCCGCAGGAGATTGCACCGGCGCGGAACTCTTTTGAGGAAATATCTGGTCGGACTGGTAGAGGTGAGGCGGAGGGTACTGGGCGGCCGCCGCGGCTGCGGCGGTGAAAAGAAAGAGGGCCAGCAGAGGTATTATGGCGGCGGTGGTTGACATGGTTTGTCTTGCCTTATACCGAGTTAAATGATCAAGCAAAAAATCTTCGGGCGCATTTTCGGTTGGTGTCTTCCAATTTGTGAAACAGGTGGAATTTATATGAACTGCAGGTGGTTTTTGCGTGGGAAACTGGGGCTGATCTTGGTTTTATTGAGTTGGGCTTGGTTGTTGCCCGGGCCGGTCGCGGCGGCGGGAACCGAAGTATATTTCAGTCCCGGAGGGGGCGCGGAAACGGCCCTGGAAAAATTACTGGATGGGGCGCAGCGCGAGATCAATGTCGCAGTGTATTTTTTTACCAGTCGCACCCTGGCGGCCGCGGTTCTGCGTGCCCATGCGCGCGGGGTTCGGATTCGCATTGTTCTCGATGGCAATGATGAAAGTGACTATTCAAAGGGTTATTACCTGCGCCGGCGCGGAGTGGAGGTTCGTTATGGCCGGGGGCTGGCAAGAAAAACGACCCTTGATAAAAAAGAGTCTGAACGGAGAACTAAAAACTATGGTCTTATGCATCATAAGTTTATGATTGTGGACGAGAAAATTGTCGCGACCGGATCTTATAACTGGACGGCGGCGGCGGAAAGCTGGAACCGCGAAAACCTGTTGATCGTCAATTCCGCCTCTCTGGCGCGCAGTTATACGGCTGAGTTTAAAAAAATCTGGGAATCCACCCTGGTGAAATAAAAAGATCGGGGCTGTTGCGGCCGGATCTTTTTCAGTGATCCGTGTGTTTGTTGGAGGACAGGACGCAGGCAAGTTCACATGCGTCCCGAAGCGCTGGATTCCTTGTCGAAGAAACCGCAGCGGAGCCCGGCAGGGTCGGCAGGTTAAATTTTATGCCCGGAGAATTAATTTTAATCGGCCGTTTCCTGTATAACTTGCACCTAAACTTGCTTTTCTTCTTTTCCTTCCCTGCCAAGCGTTTGGCATATATGTTGCTCAACTAGCTACGAGCCGGTCCTTTTTTAAACCGGTGTTTTTTAATGTCTGGTTTATCGGTGCCGGCAGTGAAAAACTATTGCAAGCATCTCGTGGTTTTTGGTTCAGTATTCCAATCAGCCTGTAAGCCCATAATGAGCGGAGGATTTTGATGGCCGAAATCAAGAAACTGGAAACGGCAAAACTGATGAAAAAGGTGATGGCGGATCACTTTTATGAGATTGACGCGGCCGCGAAGTCAGGCTCGCCCAAGGTCGCCTGGTGTACCAGTGTCGGGCCGGCCGAGCTTTTGCGGGCGATGGGTTTTGTCGTTTACTTTCCGGAAAATCATGCCGCGATTCTCGGCGCCTCAAGAGCCGCCAACGATTGTATTCCGGCGGCGAACGCGATCGGCTATTCACCCGAGATCTGTTCCTATCTGACCTCGGACATCGGCGCCTACCTGAAAGGCTTTACGCCGCTGGCCAAAATCTATGACGGGATCGAGGCGATTCCGAAGCCCGATGTCTTGGTTTACAACACCAATCAGTGTCGTGATGTCAAGGATTGGTTTGAATGGTATGCCCGGGAGTGGAAGGTTCCCTGCCTTGGTATTGAAAGCTTTGTCAATGTCGGCGAGGTGACTAAATATCATGTTGACAGTATCGCCGGACAGATGAAAAAACTGGCGGCCGATATCACGGCGGCGACCGGCGGCAGCCGGCTGGATGAAGACCTGCTTAAGGAAACCCTGCGGCTTTCCCGACGCTGTTCCGATCTCTGGAAAGAGGTGCTGGAAATGGCCGCGCATAAGCCTTCACCCCTGACCTTTTTTGACGGCACCATTCATATGGGGCCGGCGGTGGTCATGCGGGGCACCCAAATCGCGGTCGATTATTATGAAACCCTGCTCAAGGAGCTGCGCGGCTGGGTTGGGGAAGGGGTCGCCGCCGTGGCCGGGGAGCGTCATCGCCTCTATTGGGAAGGCATGCCGATCTGGGGTAAGCTGCGGGAAAACGCCAAACTCTTTCTCGATCTTAAAACCTGTGTGGTCGCATCCACGTATTGCAACAGCTGGATCTTTACGGCCCTGGATCCGGATGACCCATGGAATTCAATGGCTCGCGCTTATACTGAACTTTTTATCGTTCGCGATGACGATTACAAGGAGGATTATTACCGGCGCATGCTGGAAATCTTTGGTTTTGACGGGGTTATTTTTCACGACGCCAAGACCTGCCCCAATAATTCCAACTGTCGCTACGGTCTGCCGCAGCGTTTTGCCAAGGCCACGGGGATTCCGTTTATCACGATCGACGGCGACCTGAATGACCTGCGCTGTTATTCCGAGGAACAGGCGATAACCAAGATCGAAGCTTTTGTCGAACAACTTGACGGATGATGACCGTGATGACGCCCTCCCTCTATCTCGGTATTGATATCGGATCGACGACCGCCAAGGCCGTGCTGGTTGACCGCGAAGGGGAGGTTCGAGCCCGCGTGGTGCAGCGCAGCGGCTATGATTTTGCGGCCGCCGCGACTGCGGTCCGCGGCGCGGCGCTGAGCGCGGCCGGGGTTGGTCCGGAGTCGGTGGCCATGGTGGTTTCAACCGGTTACGGTCGTCGCAATGTCGCTTTTGCCGAGCAGCAGCGCACCGAGATTCTCTGTCATGCCCGGGGGGTGCATCATTTTTATCCCGAAGCTTTGACGGTCGTCGACATCGGGGGACAGGATAACAAGGTGATTCATCTCGGGGCCTGCGGCGAACGGCTCGGTTTTACCATGAATCGCAAATGCGCGGCCGGGACCGGAGCCTTTATCGAGGAGATTGCTTACCGCCTTGACCTGCCCCTTGCCGAGCTTAACCGTTTGGCGGAATCGGCCGAGGGGGAAGTGACCATCGGCTCTTTCTGCACGGTCTTCAGTTGTACCGAAATTCTCGGCATGGCTCGTCGCGGAGTGCCGATTGCCGATATTATCAAGGGGGTTTTCCGTTCGGTGGTAAAAAGGGTGGCCGAGATGGACGCCCTGGACGGCAAGGTGGTGATGACCGGCGGCGTGGTCGACCATAATCCGATTGTCGCCGTTATGTTGGGAGAGGCTCTCGGGCGCCCGGTTGTTATCGCTCCCCATCCTCAGGCCGTCGGCGCTCTGGGGGCCGCCCTGATTGCCCGGGACCTGATGCTTAATTAATTGTTAACCTGGAAAATAGAGGTGTTTTGTCATGCTGGATGCATTGTTTCGTCCCCGGGCCGTAGCCGTTATCGGCGCTTCGAACCGGCGTTTGACCATTGGTTACCGCATTGTTGAAAATCTGGTGGACAGTGGTTTTAAAGGACCGATCTTTCCGGTTAACCCGAAGGCGGCATATATCAAGAATTTCATCGCCTACAAGGATATTCTGGACGTGCCGCTGGAGGTGGATCTGGCCCATATCATAGTGAAGAATACCAGGGTGGCGGAAGAAATCGAAAAATGCGGGCAAAAAGGGGTCAAGGTGGTGATTGTCAATACCGCCGGCTTCGGTGAAATCGGTCCCGATGGGGTTAGGCTTCAGGAGGAAATGCTGGCGGTGGCCCGCAAATACGGGGTGCGGGTTTTCGGACCCAACTGCCAGGGCATCATGAACTCCGATCCGGAAGTTCGGGCCTATTGCAACTTTACCTTTACGCGCATGGTCGAAGGTTCAATCTCGGTCATGGCGCAATCGGGTGGGGTCGGCGAGGTTATCAACAACCGTCTTTATGAACTCGGCCTTGGGTTTCGCATGTATGCTTCCTACGGCAACCAGGCCGATGTCAACGCCACTGAAATTCTGGAGTACTGGGGCAATGATGCAGGCACGAAAGTGATTCTGCTGCATATTGAAACCCTGCAGGATCCGGCAGGGTTCGCCCGGGTGGCCCGCGCCATTACCAAGCGCAAACCGATTCTGGCGATGAAAACCGGCCGCACCAAACTAGGGGCCAAAGCGGTATCCTCCCATACCGGAGGCATGATGGCGGTGGATACGACGACCAATCTGCTCCTTGAAAAATGTGGCATTCTGACCTTCAACGACGAAGAGGAACTTTGTCAGGTCGCCCGGGCCTTGGCCCAGCTGCCGGTTGCCGAGGGCAACCGGGTCGGGATCATCACCAATACCGGGGGGCCGGGAATCATCGTCACCGACGAGATTACCGAACGGGGTTGCGAACTGGCCGAAATCAGTGACGCCAGCCGCGACACGCTTGAGGGCAGTCTTTATCCCGAGGCCTCCCTGGCCAATCCGATTGATGTGCTGGCGACCGCGACCCCGGAGCACTATCGGCTCGCGGCCGAAACCCTGATGAGTGATCCCGGAGTCGATCTGGTTTTTGTTAATTTCATTACCCCTTTCTTTGTCGATACCGAAGGCGTGGCCCGGGGCCTGACCGAGGTGGCGAAAGGCGCCGCGAAACCGATGGTGGCCTGCGTGATGACCGAAAAAGAGGGCTGGCGCAAAACCCTGCAGATTTTCAACGAAGGCGGAATCCCGACCTTTGACATGCCCGAGATGGCCGGCAAGGTGGCGGCCGCGGTGGCTCGGTACGGCGCGCTGCAGCGGCGCCAGCATTGCCCGCCGTTGAGCTTTAATGATATCGATACGACGGCCGCGACCCGGCTGATTGAAAAAACCCGCGCCGCCCGGCGTTCGTTCATGGCGCAGGCGGATGCTTTCAGCCTGCTGGCCGCCTACGGCCTGCCGGTGCCGGCTTACTGTGAAACCCGCGATCTTGACGGCGCCCTGGCGGCGGCGACGGAAATCGGCTATCCGGTGACGATCAAGGTTGAGCTGGAAAGCGTGGTGCATAAATCCGATGCCGGCGGCGTGGCGCTCAATTTAAAGGATGATCAGTCCCTGAGCGCCGCCTATCGTAAAATGATGGAAAATTTCCCCGGGGCCGTATGTTTTATTCAGAAATTTCTCGATCCCGGGATTGAGGTCATGGTCGGAGCCAACCGGGAAACCGCGGGCCTGGGTCATGTCGTGGCCTTCGGTCTGGGCGGCATCTTTGTCGAGGTCATGAAGGATGTGGTTTTTCGGCTCAATCCCTTGTCGGCCGATGATATCGAGGAAATGATCAAAGGGATCAAGGGCTATCCGATTCTTGAAGGCATTCGCGGTCGGGCCGGGGCCGATATCGAAAAACTCAAGGAGGTTATCAGCCGGGTTGCCATTCTGCTGTATAATCATGACGAGATCGACGAAATGGACCTCAATCCGATTTTCGCCTATGAGAAAGGGCGGGAGCCGGGTCTGGTTGATGTTCGTATCAAGTTGAAATAATCTTAGCCGAAAAAATAGGATTTGAAGATGGCATTATGGCTTAATCTGGGTGAGATTTTAAGGGTCAACGCGGTCAAGTTTCCTGCGCGCGTGGCCTTCTGCGACAAATCACGCCGGTTTACCTTTCCGCAGACCAACGCGCGGGTCAATCGCCTGGTCCATGCCCTGGTCGGGCTGGGCGTGGCGAAAGGAGACAAAGTTTCCTGTTTCATGGAAAATTCCATCGAGATCTGTGAGCTTTATCTAGCCTGCGCCAAGCTGGGAGCCGTGATCAACCCGATAAATTTCCGTCTGGTCGGTCCTGAAATCGAGTATATCGTCAATGATGCCGATGCCCGGGTGCTGTTGGTGGATACGGAGTTTGCCCCGCTGATCAGCGAAATCCGCAGCAAACTGACAGGGGTTGACAGCTTTATCGTGGTGGGAGAGGCTTGCGACGGTTACCTGGAGTATGAAAAAATGCTGGCCGGGGCGGCTGATGACGAGCCCGAAGCCGGCGTGCTGCCGGCCGACCCCTGGATTTTGCTTTACACTTCGGGAACGACCGGGCGACCTAAAGGGGTGGTGCGCTCGCATGAGTCCTATATCGCTTTTTATCTGATCAACGGCAGCGATTTTGGGTTCAGCTACCGTGACATGGTTTTGACTTGCATGCCTTTATGCCATGTCAACACGACCTTTTTTTCCTTTGCCGCAACCTATTTCGGCGGAGGTAATTATATTCAGCCGGCGCGTTTTTTCAAACCGGAAAATATTCTCGGCATCGTGGCCCGGGAGAAGATTACGTTCATTTCGCTGATTCCGACCCACTACAATCTGATTTTTAATCTTACCCCGGAACAGCTTCATTCCTTTGATCTTTCCTCACTGGAAAAACTGCTTTGTTCTTCGGCACCGGCGCGCCGGGAGCATAAGGAAGCGATTCTCAAGCTGGTGCCCGGAGTCAAGCTCTACGAGGGTTACGGCTCGACCGAGGCCGGAATCGTCACCACCCTGATGCCGGAGGATCAGATGCGCAAACCCGGCTCCATCGGCAAGGAGTCTTCCGGAACGGATCTGGTTCGCATCCTCGATGAGAGCGGTAACGATGTCGCTCCGGGCGAGGTCGGGGAACTCTATTCCCGTGGACCGATGCTCTTCGACCACTATTACAAGCTGCCGGAAGCGACGGCGGAAGCCTTTCAGGGCCAATATTTTTCCGCCGGGGACATGGCCCGCCGCGACGCAGAGGGCTACTATTATCTGGTTGACCGCAAGAAGAACATGATTATCACCGGAGGGGAGAATGTCTATCCTTCCGAGGTGGAAAACGTGATTGCCTCTCATGCCGCAGTTTTTGATGTCGCGGTCGTCGGCCTGCCCCATGAAAAATGGGGTGAAGAGGTCAGCGCCGTGATTATTCTCAAGGAGGGCCGGACTTTGACCGACAAGGAGCTGATTGACTATTGTCGCACCCAGCTGGCGGTTTATAAATGTCCGAAACGGGTTTTTTTCATTGCCGCCGATGAAATGCCGCGCACCGGCACCGGCAAGATTCTGCACCGGGTGTTGCGCGAACGGTATGGCAACTGAGAGGATTGGCAGGCAATTTTTGCACGAGGCCGTCGGCGGAGTGGAGGACTGGATGGCGTGGTTTTGAGAAACGCCGCCGACAGACATTAAAGTATAATATCTTTGAAGAATTTTACAGGAGAACTCATGTTTACCAAAGCTTACATTCCTTATGGCGGTTATTATTCCTCCCCCTTCGCCCGCTGGCAGGGAACCCTGGCCAATGAAAACGGCATCGAACTGGCGGCCGCTACCAGCAAACGCTGGCTGGCGGAAAAGAAGATTGACGTCGGGATTTTCGAGTATCTGTTCTTCGGCTTCACCATTCCCCAGAACCATGGGTTTTACGCCAGCCCCTGGGCCGCGGCGATGATGGGGGCCGAGCGGATTCCGGGCTGTATCATCAGTCAGGCCTGCTCCACCTCGACCACCTGTGTTTATCAGGCGGCCCTGGGTATTGAAATGGGAGAGTATACAAAGGTTTTTACCCTGATGGCCGACCGTTGTTCAAACGGGCCTCATCTGGCCTGGCCCAATCCGAAGGGGCCGGGTGGTCAGCTGGAGACCGAAAACTGGCTGATGGATAATTTCGGCAATGATCCATGGGCTAAAAACGCGATGATCGAGACCGCGGAAAATGTCGCCAAGGAGGGCAACATCACGCGGCAGGAATGCGATGATCTGGCCCTGCGCCGTTTTGAGCAGTATCAGGCAGCCCTGGACAACGACCGGGCGTTTCAGAAGCGTTATATGTTTCCGGTGGAATTGCAGGCCGGCAAGCGCAAGACCGTTATTTTCGGCGAGGATGAAGGGGTGGCTCCGACCACGGCCGAAGGCCTGGCGGGTCTGCGGCCGGTCTTGCCGGGAGGGGTGCATACCTTTGGTTCCCAGACCCATCCCGCCGACGGCAACTGCGGCCTGATCGTTACCGACCGGACAACCGCAAAAGAGTTGAGCCGCGAGGCCGGAGTTGAGATTCAGGTGCTTTCCTATGGGTTCTACCGAGATCGAAAGGGTTATATGGCGGCGGCGGTTGTGCCGGCGGCGCAACGGGCCTTGGAAAAGGCCGGAATCGGTATCAAGGAGGTCAAGGCGATCAAGACCCATAACCCGTTCGCGGTCAACGATCTTTATTTTGCCAAGCAACTGGGAATCGACGCGCACGCTTTCAATAATTACGGGAGCTCTCTGGTTTTTGGTCATCCGCAGGGACCGACCGCCGGGCGCTGCATGATTGAGATGATTGAAGAACTGGCGATGAATGGCGGCGGTTACGGTCTTTTTGCCGGCTGTGCGGCCGGGGATACGGCGGCGGCCATGGTTCTCAAGGTGACCTGCTGATTATTTTCGCGGGGTTGCTGTTGAGCGGAAATAATAAACTGGAATTTGGTAATTACTTTAAACCGGCGGCGCGCCGTGGTGGATGCCTGAAATAGGCCGACCGCCGAGGGCGCTTGCGCGGGAAACCATGAGGATGATTATGAGTGAAAAAAAAGCGATTCTATCCGGCAACGAAGCGATTGCCCGGGGGGCTTGGGAAGCCGGTGTGCGTCTGGCGTCCGCCTATCCCGGCACCCCTTCGACCGAGATTCTGGAAAATGTCAAAAATTACAGCGATATCTATTCGGAATGGGCGCCCAATGAAAAGGTGGCTCTGGAAGTCGGCATCGGGGCTTCCATCGCCGGGGCTCGGACCTTGGTAACCATGAAACATGTTGGCATTAACGTCGCGGCCGATCCGCTGTTCACCTTTTCCTATACCGGGGTCAAGGGCGGACTGATGCTGGTCAGCGCCGATGATCCGGCCATGCACAGCTCGCAGAATGAGCAGGACAACCGTAATTACGGTCGTTTCGCCAAGGTTCCGGTGATTGAGCCGAGCGACAGCCAGGAATGCAAGGATTTTGTCGCCATCGCCCTGGAACTCAGTGAAAAATACGACACGCCGGTGCTTTTCCGGACCACGACCCGGACTTCGCATTCAAAAAGTATCGTCAGCCTGGGAGAACGGGCCGGAGCTTCGGAACCCTTGGTTCTGGAAAAGAACATGCCTAAATACACGATGCTGCCGGTCAGCGCCAAGCAGCGTCATCCCCTGGTTGAGGAACGGATCCTCAAACTCAAGGAATATTCCGAAACCACGCCGCTCAATCGAATTGAGTATCACGATCGCAAAATCGGAATCGTGACCAACGGCATCAGTTATCAGTATGTGCGCGAAGCGCTGCCCGAGGCCTCGGTGCTGAAACTGGGCCTGACCTATCCGTTGCCGGAAAATAAAATCAGGGAGTTCGCGGCGGCGGTCGACCAGTTGTTGGTAATCGAGGAGGGTGATCCTTTTTTCGAAGATCAGATCAAGGCCATGGGCATCAAGGTCGATCATGGCAAGGATTGGTTTCCGATCCTGGGTGAGTTCAGCGCCGCTTTCATCAAAGCTCAGGTCAGCGGTCATGCCGCCGCCTTGAAACCGGCGGTCGCGGGTTTGCCGGGCCGGCCTCCGGCGTTCTGCCCCGGTTGTTCCCATCGCGGTATCTTTACGATTCTGAAGAAGCTGAAGGTCTTTGTCTCCGGCGATATCGGCTGCTATACCCTGGGAGCCCTGCCGCCGATTTCGGCGATGCATACCTGTGTCTGCATGGGCGCCAGTATCAGCATGGGACACGGTATCGCCAAGGTGATCGAAAACCGCGAGGACATGACCCAGAAGGTGGTTTCCGTCATCGGAGACTCGACCTTTTTTCATTCCGGTATGACCAGCCTGTTGAACGCCATCTACAACAAGAGCAACTCGGTCGCCATGATTCTCGACAATCGGACCACCGGCATGACCGGGGGACAGGAAAACCCCGGCTCGGGGCGGACCCTGTCCGGAGAAGAGGCGATTGCCGCCGATATTCCGGCCCTGGTCAGGGCTTTCGGGATCAAGAATGTGGTCAAGATCGATCCTTACAACCTGGCCGATATCGAAGAAAAATTGAAAACCGCCCTGTCCGGCGATGAAATGACCGTGATCGTGGTCGAGGCTCCCTGCGTTCTGCGCTATCGCATCAGCCATCCGCCTTTCCGGGTCGATCCGGAAAAATGCACCGGCTGCAAACGTTGTCTTTCGGTCAGCTGTAATGCGCTTTCGCTGGAGGAGGATGGCGATAAACGTTTTGTTGTGATTGATCCCAATATGTGCGCCGGTTGCGGAGTTTGTGCCCAGGTCTGTAAATTTGATGCAATTATCGGAGAATAATTAATGGAAACTACAAATATTCTGCTGGCCGGGGTCGGCGGCCAAGGGGTTCTGCTGGCGAGCCAGATTTTTACCTCGGTGGCGATCGAGGCCGACCTTGATGTTAAACAGAGTGAGGTGCATGGTATGTCGCAGCGCGGCGGCAGTGTCACCAGCCATGTTCGTTTCGGGACCAAGGTTTACTCCCCGACGGTTGATCCCGGGGAAGCTGATTTCCTGATCGGTTTTGAACGGCTGGAAACCCTGCGCAATCTGCACTGTCTCAAACCCGGCGGCACGATCATCTATAATACGATGCGGATCAATCCCAGCACCGTGGCTTCCGGAGTGGCGGAATATCCCGCCGACGTGGCCGAACGGATCGCCGCTTTCGGGGAAAAGACCTTTGCCGTCGACGGCCTGGGGCTGGGAACGCAGGCCGGCAACGCCCGCTCCGCCAATGTGGTCATGGTCGGCGCGGTTTCCAGTTTTCTGCCCCTGCCGGAAAGTCTCTGGGAAAGGAAGATCAAAGAGCTGCTTCCGGCCAAATTGGTGGAGCTCAATCTCAAAGCTTTTTATCTGGGGCGTGAAGCCGTGAAAAAATAAACCGCAAGCGGGAGTCGATTCTTCCAAGGGGGCCAAGGTGAGGGGCCCCTTTTTGTTGGCCGAAAACTTAAAATGGTCTTGTTTTTTAACGGCAAAAAATATATGCACGCGCAGATCATCTTTAATTTAACATGTGAGTCCTGATGCTTTATAAAAATACCAAACAGGTGCTGGCCGCTCTGCATCAGATCAGCCGCCTGACCATGACTGGCATGAGTCGCGAGGAACTGGCGCGAAGTATTCTGGAGGCGGTGGCCGAGGCTCTGGTTTATGACCGGGTGGCGTTGTACCTGCTGCGCGAAGGCAGTGATGTTCTGGAAGGGGTTATCAACGTTGGTTGTCAGGTCAGTGTCAAGGGGCTTAAGTATGATGTCAACAAGGATGATTGCGTTGAAACCCGGGTCGTGCGCACCGGAGAGATTGTTCGTATCCGCGAGGGGCTTGAGCAGTCTTTTCTGACGCCTCTGGATAAACGACGCAACGCCGCCCTGAAACGGAGTGTCTGCGTACTGATGCCGGTATTGACGGAACGGGGTATCGTCGGTACCATGTTGGCGGATCGTAGTTACCGTCATGAAGAAATCAGCGATGATGACATTGAAATTCTGGAGATTTTCTGCAATCAGATCGGGCTGGTAGTTGAAAACCGGCGGCTGAATGCCAGTAACCGGCGTCAGATTGAGGAGCTGATTGAATTGCAATTGATCTCCCGGCAGATGAGCGAGATTTCCGATATGGAAAAATTGCAGAATCTGATTGTTTCGCGGGGGGTCAAGCTGGGCGCGGCGCAGATCGGCTGGCTGCTGCGGCGACGCGGACCGGGGGAGAAACTGCGGCCGGTGGCGGCTTACGGAGCGGCGGCGGAGGAGTTCTGGTCGCTTGAGATCAAGGCGCAGCTCAAGGAATCTTCGACCAGCGGCCAAACCCTGTTTCGCGCGGTTCGGCGGGTGGCGTCTGCAACCGGCGGTCGGCAGGTCGGCGTTTTGAGCCTGCCCCTGCTTCTGGGTAAGCGCGAGCAAGGAATTCTGGTGCTGCAGTATCGGGAGGTGGCGGCTCCGGCCGAGCTCAATATCGACTTGCTGAAAGTGTTTGCGACGCAGGCCGACAAGGCGATGGAAAGCCTGATTTTCAATCAGACCCTGATTCGGGACCGCGATTTTCGTGACAGTATCCTGCGCAGTTCGCCGAATGCGATCATCACCCTGGACAGCAGTTTATTCATCACCTCTCACAATCGGAGCGCGGAAAAGGTTTTTGCTTCCCTGAATCCGGACTGGCGGGGTAGTATCTTTGCCCTGCTTGATTCTCCGGTCCTGCGCCAGGCCCTGACCCGGGTCGGCAACCGGGAACAGGCCCTGGCTCAGTTGGAGATGAACCAGGTTTTTCCCGCTGCCGGGGGGGGGCAGACGGCCGGGGGCGAAAAGATTTTTTTCGTCAGTGTCACGGCTTTGGGAGGCATGCCTAAAACCGATGGGGGGTTGCTGGTTCTGGTTCAGGATCAGACCGAAAAGAGAAAATCCGACCAGGAACTGGAACGGATGCGGCGTCTGGCTTCCATTGGTCAGCTGGCGGCTGGCATTGCCCATGAAATCAGAAACCCTCTGACCGGTATGAATATTTCGCTGGATATTATCAGGAATGAGTTGACGGATCATCCATATGCGGCTAGATTGCTTTGCGGCGTCGTCGAAGAGCTTGACCGTCTTGAAAGTATCGTCTCTTCGATGCTGGAGTTTTCCCGAACCGGAATTCTGGAGCGCAGTTGGGTTGACCTGGCCGTTTTGCTGCGGGACTGGCTGGAAATGTTTCAGGAACAAGCCCGCCGCCAGCAGGTTGAAGTTTTATTGCGATTGCCTGAAAACAGTCTGCCGCCGGTTTACGGCGACCGGGAAAAGCTCAAACAAGTTCTGCTGAACCTGGCGCTGAATGCGCTCGCCGCCGCCCGAGAGGGCGGCGGCGAGGTGGTTTTGTCGCTGGGGCTGCAGCCTTTTGCCGGCGGCCACGACTTCGCCTCCGATCTTGAAGTTTGCGAGGATCGTCCCTGGCTCTGGCTCAGGGTCATGGATAACGGGCCCGGCATGGGCCGGGAACTGCTGGAAAAAATTTACGATCCTTTTTTTACCACGAAAAACCGTGGAACCGGTCTTGGCTTGTCAATCGCCCACAGTATCGTCAAGGAACATGGCGGTCGTCTGGTGGTCGAAAGCGAGCCGGGTCGAGGCTCGACTTTCGCCGTCGGTCTGCCGGCCGGCGAGGCGCAGCCCCGTTACCAGAGAGTAGAAGATGTCCAATCGAATACTTATAATTGATGATGAAAAACTGATTCGTGAATCCTTGACCCATCTGCTGACCGGGGCCGGTTACCGGGTGGAGGTGGCGGGCCGGGTGGCGGACGCCAAAATTCTGGTCGCCAGGGAAATCTATGATCTTATTCTGATTGACCTGCGTCTGCCCGACGGCAGCGGCATCGAGCTTTTGCGCCATGTGCACGAACATGCCGACTACGCGCCGCTCTGTATCATGATGACGGCTTACGGCTCGGTTGATACGGCGGTCGAGGCGATGAAATACGGGGCCTATGATTATATCAACAAGCCTTTTAAATCGCAGGAAATTCTGCTGATCGTCAAGCTCGCGCTGGAAACCGGTAAACTCAAGCGCGAGGTGCGGGATATCGTCAAGTTCCAGTCGGAAACCAGCGATATCATTTCCGTCGATCCGGTCATGGAGCGGGTTCTGAAAATGGTTCAGAAGGTGGCCCGTAATCGTGATGTTTCGGTTCTGATCCAGGGTGAAAGCGGCACCGGCAAGGAACTGGTGGCCAAGGCCATTCACTATATGAGCGAGCGCGCGACCGAACCCTTTGTCAGTATAAATTGCGCCTCGATTCCCGGAAACCTGTTGGAAAGCGAGCTTTTTGGTTATGAACGCGGCGCTTTTACCGATGCCAAAACCCGCAAGATCGGTCTGCTGGAAAAGGGGGATGGCGGCACCGTCTTTCTCGATGAGATCGGCGACATGGAAGCCCCCCTGCAAGCCAAGTTACTGCGGGTGCTGGAGGAGAGTAAATTTCGGCGCCTGGGCAGCGTTGATGATATTGAAATTGATGCCCGTTTCGTCTCCGCCACCAATCAATCCCTGGAAAAGCTGATTGAAGAGGGGAAGTTTCGCGAGGATCTTTACTATCGGCTCAAGGTTATCAATATTCTGGTTCCGCCCCTGCGCGAGCGGCGTCAGGATATCGAGGCCCTGCTTAAATTCTTTTTCGATCATTTCAACCGGAAGCTGAAAAAGAACGTCCGCGAGATCGCTCCCGGCGCGCTTGAGCTTTTACAGAAATACCAGTGGCGCGGCAATGTGCGGGAACTGAAGAATATGGTGGAAAGAATCATGATTCTTGAGGATACTGAGGTGGTCACGGAAGAGCATCTGCCCTTAGAGGTGCTGGCCGCCAGTCGTAACCATAATCAGTTTGGTCTGATTTTGCCGCGTGAGTATGATTTTCGCCAGGGGATTGATTTTAACGAACTGGTCAAATCATTTTCCAGCTACCTAATTGAAGAAGCCATGAAGGTGGCCGGCGGCAACAAGGCGAAAACCGCCCGGCTGCTCAATATGGATCGCGGTACCCTGCGTTATCAGATTAAAAAACTTGGGGTGGCCGGTGAGCCTGGTGACGACGGCGAGGATGATTGAGTTCTGAGAAGCTGATTTACGTAACCGAGTCCCTGGCGGCGTGGTAAACACCGGCGGTGTGCGTGAAAAACGCTTGCCGGCGGCCTGAGGTTATGCTACAAGGCCAAGGCTAGCCTCATTCCGACCGGGATAGAGCCTGGTCCGAAAAAAGACAGCAGCCGATTCGGGGCGTAGCGCAGCCCGGCAGCGCACCTGCCTTGGGAGCAGGGGGTCGGAGGTTCAAATCCTCTCGCCCCGACCAATGATAAAAACAGCCACTTGCGGTCTTCGCAAGTGGCTGTTTTTGTGTGCGCAAAAGAAAGTTTCGCGTTCTGCCGGGGTTGTTTTTTGCCGATTGTAAAGTGCTGAACCGATCAAAGGAAAAATGATATTGGAAAGCCGTGTTTTTAAAACCTCGTCTCCAAGCCTTATCAAAAGAACGCTGCTGATATAGTTATGACAACCGAAATTTGACCAGTTGTGATTATCGAAAATTGATCACCCTGATTGCAAGATAAAGTTAAGCACTGATGTTCATGGTTAAATTTTAAGTTTGCTTATTGGTAATGTCTT
>DSCM01000011.1 GCA_011049115.1 Pseudomonadota bacterium | reverse complement strand
TGATAACTTGCTATTTAAGCTATTTTATAACACTTTTGCCTTAAGCTGGCCATCAAGCCTTAATGCACCCTATAAAACATCGTTAGAGTCATGTCAAAGTATTTTCCACAAAGTAATATTTCGGAGCCGAAGTTGCTGGATGAGCTGCATATGATTATGCGGCGTAAGCATTATTCGATTCATACGGAACGGTCGTATGCCGATTGGATCAAGCGTTTTGTTCACTTTCATCAGATGAAGGAGCGACGGGAGCGGCTGCTTGAAAAAGATCGCAAGGTCGAAGATTTTTTTTACTCATCTGGCGGTGGCGGGGCGGGTGGCGCCGGCGACTCAGAATCAGGCTTTGAATGCCCTGGTTTTTCTTTATCGTCAGGTGCTGGAGGCGCCCCTGGGTGACAATATCCGGGCCGAGCGGGCCCGGAAGAAGGCGCGGGTGCCGGTGGTTTTCAGCCGCGATGAAGTGACCCGGCTGCTCGGGGTTATGCAGGGGGGCCGCAACTGATCGCCAAGCTGCTTTATGGCGGCGGCCTGCGCATGAGTGAGCGGGAGCCCGGCGGTTGATCCCCTGGATGGCAAGCGGCGGCGGCATCATGTCGATGTCAGTGTTGTCAATAAGGCCATCAAACGGGCCCTGTGCGAGGTCGACATTGTGAAAAAGGCCGGCGCTCATACCCTTACCCTGCGCCACAGTTTTGCCACTCACTTGCTTCAACGCGGCACCGATATCCGCACGATTCAGGAGCTGATGGGTCATAATGATGTCAAGACCACGGAAATCTATACCCATGTCATTCGTCAGGGGGCTCTCGGTGTGGTCAGCCCGCTCGATGATTACCAAACAGATCGGTAAGCGTCCTGTCTGAAAACTCTTCGCTTTTTGCCCAGCGATATCTGGTGGTCTTTGATTCTTTATTTCAGACCGAAGCCGAACTCCGGCAAGCTCCTGCCGGCGGGTTGGAAGCCGGCCTTGATCGAGGCCGATAGCTTTGCTTTCGATTTCGGGCGCTGGTGCCGGTTGTCCGGCCACGCCGACCAAGCTCTCAAGGTTTATCCCGCCCGAGTTAAATTGATGATTATCTTGAACGACGGCCTGCCCAACGACCATGATTACGGCTTAAAATTGGAACCTGGCTTTGCTTGGCGACCGCTAATAAGTTTTTATCAAGTTTCGCTATGGGCAAACCTTTTCTCCTTGCAAGATCCAGATATGAGGCATCGTAACTTGAAAGTTTGGGTTGACGGACTCATGCGAATACTTCATTGAGCATCATTCCCGATGCTTCCGGTTCAACTATTAACTGCAAAAGACTGGTCTGAAACCAGTCTGATCCAATGGTCGTTCCCGTCAAGGGTCAGGGGTAATATTCTTCTTGCACACCCTGTATCAGTCGCCCGAAAAAGGCCCGATGCGAGGACCCGGTTGCGGTGCCGTCCCCCGACCCGGCGGAAGATTTACATTAAAACTGTTTTGCGGTTGATTGTCGCTAAGCAATCGATTAGGCTGAGTTTTATTATGGAAGGTATAAGTGTTCCGAGAAGAGCACTTATTTGCGACCAACGGAAGTACCTTCAGGTACGGGCTGACAAAGCCCGCCTGGGTTGCTGAGGCTTCTTCCCGCATCAGGGTCAGGTTTTTACGATTAACGTAGGTGCAAATGGATTCTTTTCTGCGACGTGAAGATGTCGCCCGGCTGCCGGTGTTGGGGCTGGTTGAGGGCTTGCGCCGGGCCCTGGCGGAGGTCGGTCTGGCTTTGCTCAAGGCCCCGCCGGGTACCGGCAAAACCACCCTGCTGCCGCTTCTGCTGCTGGCGGAAGACTGGCTGGCCGGGCGCAAAATCGTCATGCTCGAGCCCCGGCGCCTGGCGGCTCGGGCCGCGGCCGCGCGGATGGCTGCATTGCTGGGAGAGGCGCTCGGCGAGCGGGTCGGCTACCGTATCCGCCATGAAAGCAGGGTCAGTGCCGCCACCCGGATTGAGGTTGTGACCGAAGGCATTCTGACGCGTCTGCTGCAGGATGATCCGGCTTTGAGTAATTACGGCCTGGTGATCTTCGATGAATTTCACGAGCGCCACCTGCCCGGCGATCTCGGTCTGGCTTTCGCATTGCAGAGCCGTGAACTCCTGCGCCCCGATCTGCGCCTGCTGATTATGTCGGCGACGCTGGAAACCGAGGCCCTGGCCGGTTTTCTGCCGCCGGCCTCCCGGCTCGAGGCCGAAGATCCAGGTTATCCGGTGGCGGTCGACTGGCTCGAGCGGCCCCCGGCGGTCGATTTTCTCCCCGCTCTCGCCCGCCTGGTCTGCCGGGCGCTTTCCGAGAGCGAGGGGGATCTACTGGTTTTTCTCCCCGGCGCCGGGGAAATCAGGCGTCTGGCAGAAAGTTTAAGCGATCTCGGACCCGGTCATCTCCTGCTGCCGCTCTACGGTGCCCTGCCACGGGCCCGGCAGGATCTGGTTTTTCAGGCCGCCCCGCCGGGAAACCGGAAAATCATTCTGGCCACCGATATCGCCGAATCGAGCTTGACGATTCCCGGCATCCAAGTGGTGGTCGACGGCGGCCGTCGCCGGATTGCCCGTTTCGATGCCGCCTCAGGTCTTGACCGTTATGAAACCGTGGCCGTCAGCCGAGCCGCGGCCGAGCAGCGCCGGGGCCGGGCCGGGCGGGAAGCTCCGGGGAAATGTTATCGTCTCTGGAGTAAGGCCGAAGAAAACCGCCGACCGGCTTCCGCCCCGCCGGAAATCATGCTCGCCGATCTCACCGGCCTGGCCCTGGAAATGGCTCTCTGGGGAGTAAGTGAGGCGGCTGATCTGACCTGGCCGACCCCACCGCCGCAAAAAACCCTAGATCAGGCCTTTGCCCTGCTGTATAAACTCAGGGCGGTTGACCAACGGCGACGGATCACCGACCATGGCCGCGAGCTTGCCGCCTTCGGTCTCCATCCCCGGCTCGGTCAGATGCTTTTGCGGGGACGGAAAAGCGGTCGGGGACGAACCGCCGCCGCCCTGGCTGCTTGGTTGCAGCAGCGCGATTATTGCGCCCGCGAAGGGGCCGACGACAGCGATATTGAATCCCGCTTGCAAAGGCTGTTTGGCGGCCGCCGCCAGCTGACCGGCGAGGAGGTCGCTTGCAAGGTTGCTGTCGAACGTGAAGTCAGCTTGCTGGTCAAGCGCCTGAAGATCGACAACCGTGAGGATTTTGAGTTTTCACTCTGCGGCGAGCTGCTGGCGGCGGCCTATCCCGACCGTCTGGGGCGCAAACGGCCGGGCGGCGGTAACCGCTATCTTCTCAGTGGGGGCGGAGAGGCGGCTTTTGCCGGACCCGAAGCCCTGGCCGCCGTGGAATTTCTCGTGATCTGCCGGCTCTCAGGCCCCCGTCGTCAGGCCCGGATTCAACTGGCGGCGGCCTATGACGAGGTCTTTTTGCGCCGCGAGTTTGCCGCTTTTATCGAAAAACGGGAAGTGGTTGACTGGGATGAAGACAGGCAGAGCCTGCGGGCCTTTACCGAGGAACTTTATGGCGCCCTGCGGCTGGGCCAGGAAAAGACGGAAAATCCCGATCCGGCTCTGGTCGCCGCCGTCTGGCGCGGGGTTTTTGCCCGGCAGGGCCTCGAAATTCTACCCTGGACCCCGGCTGCCCGTCAGCTTTGTGTCCGCATCGAGTTTCTGCGCTCTTTGCAATCCGGTCCGAAAGCCTTGCCCGCCGCGACCTGGCCCGATTTTTCCGCCGCCGGTCTGCGGGCCGCTCTCGACGACTGGCTGCTGCCGCAGCTTGCCGGCATTCGCAGTCGCGCCGCTCTGGCCGGCCTCGATCTGGAAAAGCTGCTTTTCGCCCGGCTTGACTGGGGGCAGCGAAAAGAACTTGAGAAACTGGCGCCTTTGACCTGTCAACTGGAAAACGGCCGGCAGCTGAAACTCGATTACGGCCAAGGTCCGGTACCGGTGCTGACCGCCAGGGTTCAGGACTTCTTCGGCTGCCGGAGAACGCCGCTGGTCGCCGGCCGGCCGGTGTTGCTTAAACTGCTCTCTCCGGCCCGGCGCCCGGTGCAGATCACCGACAACCTCGAAGGTTTCTGGCGGGGCTCCTACGCCGCCGTCCGCAAGGAGATGCGGGGCCGCTATCCCAGGCATCAGTGGCCGGAGAACCCCCTGGAAAATTACGAATTGAGAAACGGGGACGACAAAACCGGTGACAAAATCTTTAAAGCTTGATTTTCGGGGAAGATGAGAAGAAAAAGCGGCACCTCAAGGAGAGATATCCCACTGTAACCGCTCTTATAGAAATGGGTCTTCCCGCTCGAAATCAGGCAGATAATGATCCTGGCTGGCAAGTTCCTGAACAAAGGCGTTATCCAGGCCCAGAGTCAGGGCATGTTCCACCACGCGATCGTATTCATCCTGACGCAGGGTCCTGCTAATTACCGGATCGAACATCGCTTTGTATTGGGGCGAATACTGGGCCATGATGCTGACAAAGATATCCCGCGAAAGCCCGGCCAGAAAATCAAGCACCCGCAGGCTGTTGTCAATATAACCAGGCAGAACCAGATGACGGACGAGCAGACCACGAACGGCCAGACCCTCGGCATCGGTCTGCAGATGGCCAACCTGATTCAGCATCTCCGCAATGACAAGGGGGGCGACGTCGGCATAGTCGGTGACGTCGGAAAATCTTCTGCCTAAACCGTTTTCCAGATATTTTAAATCAGGCAGATAGATATCGACCAAGCCACGCAGACGCCGCAACGCGGCCGGCGCGTCGTAGCCATTAGAATTGTAGACCACCGGCACCGTCAGGCCCTGGGCCCGGGCTGTCGCGATCGCCTCGGCCACCTGGAAAGCCACATGTGAAGGCGAGACAAAATTCAGGTTGTGGGCACCCTGCTGTTCAAGACGCAGCATGGCGACC
This sequence comes from Pseudomonadota bacterium, assembly GCA_011049115.1. Classification (NCBI taxonomy): domain Bacteria; kingdom Pseudomonadati; phylum Pseudomonadota; species Pseudomonadota bacterium. The sequence continues at coordinate 4,001 of DSCM01000011.1, read as the reverse complement.
GCCAGTTCGGCAATCGTCATGCCGCGCGACGGCTGTGAAAACTCCTGACTGATCTGATAGTTCTGGCAAAAGATGCAACGCAGATTGCAACCGCTGAAAAAAATGGTGCCCGATCCCCGGACTCCGGAAATCGGCGGTTCCTCGCCCAGATGAAGCCCGGCATGGGAAACCTGAACGGCGGCGGGAATCCGGCAAAAACCCAGTTCCCCCGCCAGCCGGTCGACCCGGCAAGCCCGCGGACAAACGCTGCAGGCAGCCGGAGCCTGATTCAGATTTTCATTGACCATGAAGATTATTTTCCTTAACCGCCGAAACACGGCCGCATCAGCCGCGATTAAGCTTCCAGCTCCTGCAAACGGCGTTCAATATTCGCCAGCATTTGTTTGAGATTGGCGGCTTCGGCGACTAAGGCCTCGCGCTCCGTCGCTGGAGACGCGGCCCCAACCCCGGAAACCCCGGCGCCATAGCCGAACCCAAACCGCAAGCCGACAAATCCCCGGCCTCGACCCCGACCCAGGCCCCTTCCGGCCCCATAACCGACACCCCGGCCGGCGGCCGGATTGCAGTAACCCCGGCCACCACCGGTCAGCGGCCCATTTCCCATCGGTCCCATTCCATTAAATCCAGGCATGATACTACCTCCCTTTACCGCCACGCCAACCGCCGCGGTGTCGATTGCGACACTCACGATGCCCGACAACAAAGTCGCCGCCGCTGATCCGCAATTCCCGACCGGTGACCAGAGCCTCGGCCACCAGTCCGCGAGCGGCGGCCAGAATTCGGCCATAAGTTGGGCGAGAAACTTCCATCTCACGCGCCGCGCTTTCCTGATCCAACCCGAGATAATCACTCAGCCGCAAGGCTTCGAAACCTTCGAGATTAAGATTCAGGGGGTCATCCCCCAGCGCGGGAGGCACCGGCTGAAAAACACTACAGCGCGGCGGTCCCTGAATGGTTCGTGATTTTCGTGGTCTCGGCATGGCTTCTCTTGGTTAGTTGTTAATTGTTTATGATCTCCTGCTCATAATAGTAACCATTGAGATAACGGTTGTCAATAGCATTTTGAGCTTGCGCTCAAAATAATTCAGCTCCAAGAGAAAAAGGCCCGAGCTAACCCGTCTCGCCTTCAAGCTCCTCGTAGGCTTCCGGCGTAAAACGGGGCGTGCAGATCGCGAAAAAAATCAGCTCTTCCGGGCCGGGGTTGGCGATGCGCTGCCGACAGCCGGGCGGAATCAGAACCACGTCGCCGGGATTTACCTTCCGGGGCGGCCGCCGGCCGATTTCAACCAGGCCTGTCCCGGCGACCATCACATAGCGTTCAGCCACGCCCTTGAGGCGGTGCCAGCGCGTGGTTACGCCGGGCTCGACCCGAGCCCGGGCGAGCGAAAGCTCCGGGTCCGCCGGGCTATTGGAGACTTCGATAATATGGCATTTTTCCGGGGTGTAAAATTCTTCGTCAAGCTTTTGCCGGCACACCGCCTCTTCCATGCCTGATTCTCCAGTTAGCGGCTTCTGTTTCTGATTGAATTTAATTTTGTTCCCATGAATCGAGTAGAATTATTCCGCTCTCTTCCATGACGGCAAGGCACTCCGGCAGCAAGCGGTTAATAACAGTTGATCTTATCGGTTGAAGATCGACTCAACCGATCTTGTTGGTTCAATTCTCTATTATGGTAGAGTAAATATTGCCTCTATCTACCGGGTTCAATCAGATCCGTTTTCATCAGATTCCATTGTTTCTCATATTCCATTATATAGGCAATTTTATCTACAAAATCAACATCGTAGCCAAATCGCTTAAGAAGGTGAAAACCGACTTCAATTCCAGATGTAATACCGCCTCCGGTAACAATACGCCCCGAATCAACAACTCTATGCCGATCGATTTTACATTTAGGAGCAAGTTGCGCCAAACGCTCAATTGGTACAATGGGTTCATTGGGGTCACCATTTTTTCGGTTAGTGGCCTTGATGCCATCAAGTAAGCCGATAACCCCATAAACCTATGATCCAGTACAAACGCTGACGAGCAAGGTTTCCTCCGGTGTTGACTTTACGAAATTCAGTAACCTTTGATTATGGATTTCCGCTCTTGCGCCAATCCCTCCTGGAATAAGAAAGGCATCCATACTGGAATTGTCATTTAACCCATACCGGGGGACCACTCGCAAACCGGCAATGGCGACAACCGGAGTAATGGTATCGCCAATGAGAAAGGTCTCAAGTTCCGGGTCCATCTTTTTAGCAACCGCGAATACACCAGTTGGACCTGCCCAGTCAATGACCTCTGCATTATCAAAGATGTAAATACCCAATCTTTTATTCATAGCAACCTCCACATATTGTTTTTTTTATTTACAGACCAGTCTGTCTGGAACTTTTCGGTTTCCGGAAAACTTCCCAAGCCAAACACGCCCGCCAAAACAGACAGGTCTGTCTTGGCGGGGTCAAAAAAAATTCACCTGGACAACAAGATTTCTACTGCTTCACGAGCGGTTTCAATCGGCCAGGAAGCACTATAGTTTTGACTGGATACGATGGCTCCCTCTACCAAAACATAAACCGTCGTAGCCATTTTTTCCGCATCAATAGTAGTTACTCCCTGACCTGAACTGAAAATATCTACTATTGTCTCTTTTATATATTTCCGTAGCCCATCTTTATGTTTTACAACTTCATTTCTTATTTCCGAGCCCCGCAGCGGCACTTCAGAGGCAATGTTTAAAAACGCACAACCCCGGTAGTCGCTTTCCTGCATCCACCGCTCAAGAAAGAAAAAGATGCCTAAAAGTTTCTCTTTGGGGGTTGCGTCACTTTGAAGGCCGGTTGTCAACCACCCCATCCAGATTTTATGACGAGCTTGGAGGTATGCGATACAGAGAGCTTCTTTTGATGGAAAGTGGGCATAAAAAGTAGCTTTCGCGACTTGAGATTCCGCAATAATCTGATTTATACCCGTAGCCAAGTAGCCCTGTTTGTAAAATAAATTCAGGGCTGTCTCAATTATGCGATCTCTGGCAGTATTTTCTTTACTGGTAGACATATTTTCACACATACCGCAGACAGACCTGTCTGTCAAGGATGATATTTCAAAAAACAGGGATTATATTATTTTTTTGTACTTGTTCATCAACCCGGGGAATAGCCAGATTTCCGTGACTACCCAGCAGACCACAACGGATGGCTACAGTTTTTGAATCCGGCGGCTAACTGAAATAACGGACTGGCCGCTGAGCGGAGATTTTATTCTTTTACTGTTCCCTGGTAACGCAATACACCCCTTGGCCTTCAAAACCGGGAGCAAAGCATAAGTTGTCCGATGTACAGGCGGCTTTACGCAGGTCGCTGTTTCCCCAGCGCTTGATTAAATCAGGCTCCCGGATAAGCAGTCTGCTCAGGGAAATATAATCAGCGATCCCTGCGGTCACGAGGCTGTCGGCGACCGTGAAGGATCGCAAACCGCCGACAAGAAGCAAGGGTATTTTTATATGCTTTTTGAAGTGGCGCGCGTATTCCTTGAAGTAGGCTTCCTTGTCCGCAGTTGTAATCCCGGGGCGGCTGGGTGAAAACCGACCGGTCCTGATGATGCCGCCACTGACTTCAATCGCGTCGTAACCTGTATCGGCAAACAGTTTGGCGGCCTGCAATGAATCTTCTCGGGTCAGTCCGTTTTCAATAAGGTCTGAGCCGTTCATCTTTATCAGCACGGGAAAATCCGGGCCGACCTGCTCTCTTATGGCTTGATATATCCAAAGATGAATCCGGCCCGTTTTTCAATCGTCCCGCCGTATTCGTCCTGTCGCCGATTGTAGGCAGGGGAAAGAAACTGGCTCAACAGGTAGCCATGGCCTGAATGGATTTCAACGCCGTCAAAACCGGCCGTTGTTAGCTTTTGCTTTAAACTGAGGGAAATTTTCTGATTATTTTGGCAAAGATTTCTGATTATTCTGATGTTCTTTGACATTTTGGATTTATGCTTGGGGTTCAACCCCAAACCCCGG
>DSCM01000010.1 GCA_011049115.1 Pseudomonadota bacterium | reverse complement strand
GCGACTGGTAAGTTCATGATCGAGGTCGTAGCCGGCGACCCGGTTGTGAATCAGTTTGCCGATGACCATGATGGCCAGGATGGCGAGCAGATAAGTGGCCGCCACCGGTTGCAGCAGGTCAAGAATGGGCCTGAAAGATAAGAAACTGAACATGTCTGATTCCTCAATGGTTGGCAGGGTTTAAATCTTGTGCCGGCCGGGTGTGTTTTTTACCGGGCCGGTTTGTCAGGCTCATTTGCCGCCGAAGCGCCCGCCGCTGCGACCGAAGCCGCTGCTGCGGCGCACCGAAGGGAGCGTAGGCCGGGTCGCGGGCCGCCCGAAAGCCGTGCCCTTGAACTGACTGGAGGGGTTGCGTTGCTGAAAACTTCTTTGTGAAGCGGTTGGTTGCCGCAGTGGTTTTTTGATGCCCCGGGCCGCATTTTTGCCGGCGTTGGGCGAGGTTTCCCGATTCTGTATGTTGCTGGCCGTGACTTTTCTCAGATTTCTCTGGCCGGCGGTGCGGCGTTGATAATTCTCCTGGGAAACCGGACTGTAGGGCCGGTAGGAATTGGGGTAGTTGCCGTGGCCCCAAGGGGAGCTGTAGAAGGAATGAGGTCGGAAAAGCCAGGCCATGAACAACATGTCGCTCAAGCCGAAACTATTGTGATAATAGTGCTGTTGCCCGTAAATCTGAGGGTTGCCCTGAACTTCGACCTCGACCTTGTCGGAGCCCTGTTTGGCTATGGCGATGGTGGCGACTTCCTGGGTTTCGCCGGCGGCGGGCTCCACGGTCAGGGAAAAGCCCCTGCTCTCCTGGCTGCCGTATTCGGTCACCTTGATATAGTCGACCTGTCCGTCCTCGTTGAGATCGAGGTTGTTGATGCCGGTTTGCGGGTCATTGAGAAGGCGCTCCAGGGCCGCCGCGTCTTCGGCTTTCTGCAAAAGCGCGCCGATACAGGCCAGATCCAGGCCGTCGGCGGCGTAAACCATGGTCTGGACGTTGACGTTGTATTGTTTTTCGCTCCGGCCGGCAGGCCAGAAAAAGGAAATCAAGGCCAGAAAAAAGAAGATTCCGGCCAAGATTTTGAAAATTTTTTCATTCATGCGTAAGCTTCCCCTTAGTTTTAGTTTTGCGGGTTCGGCAAAAACAAAAACCCGGCTGCGTTCAGAGTTGCGGCAAGCAGGTTGCGATTCAATAGCCGGACTGCCATCCCCTCAGATAATAGGTTAATAATTTATGATTAGCAAGGGTGTTTATCTCGGTTTCTGCGGTCTCCAAATAATTTCTGCCGAAATTGAGTGAGCTTTTGATCAGGGCCGGGGTCAGATACCGGGTCTGTATTTTTAAATCGATAATTTCATTAAGGCTCTCTTTAAGTTGGGTGGTCGACCGGCTTTCCCCGCGACCACCCAGCCACCAGCCCCATTCGCCGAACGAAGGGATGTTATCGTGGTAGGGAATGACACTCAGGCCGGCAGCCGTCATGCTGCGGCCGATGCAAAGAAAGGCCTCACGGGCGTGATGGGGTGAGGTTGCCTGCTGAACGAAGATGCCGTCGCGGGCCAGCCGTTCACCCAAATGTCGGTAGAAAGTTCGGGAATAGAGTTTGGTCAGCTCCTCGCTGTTGGGATCGGGAAAATCAACGATGATGATATCGAATTTGCCGGCCAGCTGCTCAACCAGCAAGGCGGCGTCGAGGTGGACCAGGCTGATCTCGGCGACCTTGCGCGGGTCTTGCCGAAACTCTCTTTTTTGGCTGGAAACCAGAAGGTCTTTACTTCCGGGTTTTGGGGTCAGACTGTGATTTTCGAGGATTTTGACCCGGGAATCAACCAGACTTCCCTGATTGAGTTTGAGGAACTCAGGGTGGTTGCGGGCCAGGCTGGTCATTTCCGCGTCCAGGTCGCAGAGGACCAGTTCCGTGACGCCGGGATATTTGAGCACCTCGCGGGCGGCCAGACCGTCGCCGCCGCCGAGGATCAGGACGCGGCGGGCTTCCGGGACCAGGGCGAAGGCGGGGTGGACCAGATTTTCGTGGTAAAGATGCTCGTCGGAGCTGTTGAACTGCAGGTTGCCGTTGATATAGCAGGAAATCTCGGCGGCTTTCGAGCGGGTCAGGACGATATGCTGAAAGCGGGTTGTCCGGCTCAGGATAATACGATCGCGATAGAGGTATTGCTCGGCATGAGAGGTCATGCCCCTGGCGTCCGCGAAGCCGAAGATCAAAAACAGGGTTGCGCCCAGGAGCAGGCTCCAGAGGCGGCCGCGCAGACTGACCCGGACATGAAAGTAAACCAACAGAATGGCGGCGGCGGCCAGGTTGCAAAGACCAAGTAGAAAGGCGCTTTCAATCAGGGTGAAGAATTTGGGCAGGAAAAAGACCCAGGTCAGGGCGCCCGCCAGGGCGCCGATATAATCCATCTTCAGAACCTTGCCCAGATTGACCTTGAGATGGCTGGTGTAAACTTCGTTCAGGCGGGCGATCAGCGGTAACTCAAACCCAAGCAGCAGGCCGATGCCACAGATGAAGGCATACTGCACCGGAATGTAGTATCCCGGAGCCATGCCGTAGGTGAACAGCAGCGCCAGCGGCCCGATGGCGCCCAGAATGCCGAGGAGTATTTCAGCCCCGATGAACTTGTCAAGCAGCAGCTGGTCGTCAAGTCTTTTCTGCAGATCGGCTCCGATGCCCATGCAGAACATCATGGCTCCGATTACCAGGGCCCATTGGCGGGCCGAGTTGCCGAGCAGGTCGGCGGCGACGCGGCTCAGGGTGTATTCATAGGCGAGGCCGCAGCCTCCCATGATGAAAGTAGCCAAGTAGAGGACGAAGGAGGCGGAGATAGTCATGCCTCTGGCTACAACGAACCCTGGCCGGAAGTCAAGGAAAAAGCCGGGTGCCCGCCGGTGGCCGAAAAATAACTTGATATTAATAGGTGATTACGTTTATTAAATGACGGGTCCGCCGGTTGCACCCCGGCGACCTTGTTTACTTCGATGGCTTGGCTGCTTTTTAGGGACTTGGAAATCTGATGATGCGAAGCCTATGGAAAAACTGACTTATCTCAAATTTTTTCTCGTGCTCCTGCTCCTTCTGAGTCTGTTTTGTGGGGGCAGCTATCTTCTTTATGATCATTTCACCTCCCATTTTATTTCCAAAATGGAAAAAGAACAGGGCATGCTTGCCGAGCGGGTCTCCGATAATCTCCAGCTTTATCTTAAACGCGTGCGGCAGACCGTGACCGCGGTGCTCAACTCCACGACTGTTCAGGCGGAAGATGTCAGGGGACTGATTTCCAGCCGTTTTAAATTGCTCTGGGAAATCTATCCCGAAATTTTCCATCTGGCTTTCGTGGCGGCCGACGGTGAGGTTTACTATACCGGATCCGACGGTGATTTTATGCCCTTGGGTTTACCTTTGCATGAGATTTACGAGTGGCAGCATTTTGAAGGTGAATTCTCGGCTGCGGGCGAGGACGGACAGATTCAAGAACGGTTGACGGTTCTAATGCAATATGTACCGGAGCTTTTCCGGGTCAGGCCGGTGCCCGTCATCGTTTTCAGTAAAAGGATAGTTTTCCGGGGTGAATATGTCGGAATGATACTGGTGCCTTATAATTTTGATTTCATGTTTTCCTCCTTTTGCCGGAGTCTAGCGCTGGAGAAAAGCCGCGAAATTGTCGTGGTTGATGATCGTGGTGAAGTTGCTTTTTCTTCTTTGCCGGGACTGCTCGCGAAGCTTTTTTATCCGGCTTACGGCCTGTCTTCCGCTTTTTTCCCGAACGGCCAGCTTTGCCTGGTCGACGACGCGCAACTTCCCCTGGTAACCGCCGCCCTAGCCAATGGCAGCGCCTTTTCGACGAATCTGGATATCCTGACCGGGGGGGAGGCGGTTTCATATCTGGCCACGTTTAAAAAAATGTCCCTCATCAAGCCGGATTGGACGATCATGGTGGCCACCCCCCGGGAAAAAACCGACCGACTCATGTTTGGTCTGGTGCTGCCGGTAATTACTTTATGCGTGGCCTTCATTTTGGCCGTGGTTTTTTTCGCGGTTTACATGTTCAGCCGGCTGAGCCGGGCGGTCCAGAAAAATGCCATTTACCAAGCCGCTCTGGCATCCAGTGGAGATGGGGTCCTGATTCTCGACGAACAGGGCCGTCGGCTTTTCTGTAACCAGGCTTACCTGGAGATTGTCGGGGAAGACGCCGGCGCGAAAAGCGGGGATTTGTTTGCCGGCGGCGCCGAAGGGCGGAGCAAGGGTTTGCCGGAGAATCTCTTTAAATATCTGGCCGATCATGGTCGCTGGCAGGGAGTGGTGACTTATCGTCAGGGGCCGGATTCACCGAGGGCGGAAGTCAGCCAGAATTTTTCCGAGATTTTCCGGGGTGGCCGTAAGCTTGGTTATATCAGTAATCTGCATGATATCAGCGAGGAACGGCGGCTGCAGCGGGAAGTCGAGATCTACAGCGAATTTCTGCATAAGGAGGTGGAGCGTCAGACCGAGGTTATTGTTCAGGCTCAGAAAATGGAAACCGTCGGGATTCTGGCCGCCGGTTTTGCCCACGATTTCAACAATCTGCTCGCCAGCATGCAGGGGAATCTGGAGTTGATTGAAGTGATGCTGGTCTCGTCTCCGGAAAAAGCGGGTCGTTATGTCGAGAAGGTGAAACAGATTTTTACTCAGGCGGCCGATCTGACCCGCCAGATCATCATGTTTTCGCGCAAGGAGGTCGGGCTTACCGAGCCTATAAATGTGGCGGAGTTGATCGAAGCGGTCATGGTACTCGTGCCCCCGACCCTGCCGGCCGAGATTTCTTTTGTCTGTCTTGAAGACAGCGATGAGCTTAAACTTGAACTGGAAAAATCAACTGTGGTGCAGGCGATTTTAAACATCGTGCTCAACGCCGGAGATGCCCTGGCGGAGGTGGAGACGGGCGGCCAGATCAGGATTGTCGCAAAAGCCAGGTTTGTCGACACCTATCTGGGCCGGCGTCTCAATCTGCAGGAGGGGAAATGGTACGGTGAGATCAGTATCGCGGATAACGGTTGCGGTATTGCTCCGGCCATGATGAACCATCTCTTCGATCCTTTCTTCTCCACCAAGGAATGGACGAGCACCAAAGGCTCCGGTCTGGGATTGGCCATCGCTTACCGTACGATCGTCAATCATGGAGGGATCATCACAGTCCATTCCGAGCTCGGCGCGGGCAGTACTTTCACCGTCTATCTGCCGGTCGGCAGCGAGTCGGCAAAAAGGCTGCCCGCGGTCGCGGGTAAGGAGGGACCCCTGCAGGATCTGAAGGGCCGGGTCATCATGGTGGTTGAGGACGAAGAGCTTCTGCGCGATAGTGTCAAGGTCCTGCTGGAACTGCACGGAGCCCGGGTTGAGGTCGCCGGCGATGGTGAGGCCGCATTGGCTTTGTTGCCGCGTTTTTCATTTGACATAATCGTTCTCGATCTGGTGATGCCGAAGATGGGCGGGGAAAAATTTCTGGGTGAAATGCAGGCTCGTAAGATCAAGATTCCGGTTTTGATCATGACCGGAACCCTGAATGAAGGGTTCCGGGTCAGCAAACGCTTCCCGGTGGTCATGGACGTGCTGGAAAAACCGTTTTCGCAAAGACAGCTGCTGCAGCTCTGCTCCAGCCTGAGTCTGCCCTGCTAGCGGAAAGCGTTTTTTCAGGCCTGAAGCTCATCACACAGCCGATCGATCGCCGCCAGGACCTCCTCTGCCGCCAACTGATCCATACAAGCCCGAGTTTTTCTCGGGCAGGCCCGGCTGCCGTGGCGGGCGCAGGGCCTGCAGGCGAGCCCTTTTTTTTCGACGATCAGAGCCCGGTTGCGCCAGGGACCGAAACCAAATTCGGGAACCGTGGCGCAGAAGATGACCACGGTCGGAATCTTGAACGCTGAAGCCAGGTGCAGGGCCATGCTGTCATTGCAGACCATCAGACGGGCGTGCCTGGTCAGATACAGGGCCGCGTCGAGATTGCCCCGGCCGGCCAGGTTGATTACCTCAAGACCGGCGGCGACCTCATGACAGATTTCAACTTCTTCCCGATTTCCCATCAGCACGACCTTTAACCCTTTGTTGATCAGGTGGCGGGCGGTTTCCCGATAGCCGCCGGTAGACCATCTTTTGGTTTCCCAGGCGCTGCCCGGGGCCATCAGGGCGTAGCTGCCGGGAGCCGGCAAGGCTGTCTGCAGATCTTCGGGCAGTTCGTTTTTTCCCGGAGCGAAGAGGCGGAGCTCGTCCGAAAATTTCAGGGTCGGTGTGGCGTTCGATTCATCCTGAAGTAGGGCGAGGTTGCGCAAGACATCATGTCGGTCCAGGGGTCGGGGTCGGGTTTCGGAGTAGAAAAAGGCCAGCTTGGCGCCGGCAAAGCCGATGCGGTGGGGAATCCGGCTCCAGGCCAGAAGCAGGCTGGTGCGGGCCGAGCGATGCAGGGAAAAGACCAGGTCGAAATTTTGTTGCCGCAGGCGTAAGGCTTGTCGCCATAGGCCGCCGAGGCCTGTGGCCGAACCTCGTTTCGCGAACGGCAACACTCCGGTCAGCAAGGGGTCACGTTTGACCAGGTCGGCGGCCAGGGGGGTGGTCATCATCCAGAGCTCTGATTTCGGGTAGAGCTGTTTTATGGCCGCGATCAGCGGCGTTGATAAGATGGTGTCGCCGAGGAAACTGGTCTGGACCAGAAGAATTTTCATCGTGGCCCCCGGCGCTGGTATTCGCGGTAAAAGTTCTGCGCTCTTTTTTCAACCCGCCGCCAGAGAGCGGCTTCTCGGTCCAGGGCCACGCGCCAGGGTTGTCGGCTGTAAAGCGAGATGAAGCGCAGCTTGTCCCGCAGGGTCAGACCGATTTCAAAACTGGAAAAATACAGGGCGGCAAGGTCCTTGATTCGCCAGCGTCGGGGCAGATGGTGGTGTCGGCGGACACGGTGCAGGTCGATCAGATGCAGAATCGGGTCGGCGGGGTTCCGGACCTGGCCGTTTTCGAGCTCAAGCAGAAAGTGACAGATGTAGAGGTCGCAATGATTCATGTCGGCGCGGTGCAGGGTGCCGCTGATCTTTGCCACCCGTGAAAGCAGCCGGCGTTTGAGAACCGGGTCCGGAGCGTTGGTTTTCCAGGAAAGGCAGAAGTCCTCCAGGCTTTCCGTGTTTTTCAGCTCGCGGGTGATGACAAATGATTCCCGGGTCAGAGGGTTTTGTCCCCGGCGACCCCAGGCAACCAGAGGCGTGGTTGGAATCTTGAGTTTTTCGAGCCATTCGATGGCTCGCCATTCGGGTTCTGCGCCGGGGTTGAAACCTTTCAGGCGCAGCAGATTCTTCAGAAAAAGCCGCCAGCCCGGGCCTTGATGAAGTTTAGCGAAATAGCTTTGCCCGGCAATCGTGAAACGCAGGGTCCGGCGGCCGTCTTTTTCCCGGTAGACCGTACCGCTCAGGGACATTATCCGTTGCCAGGGGTCATCCTTGAGCCAGCCTTGGCGCCAGGCCTCGGGGATGACAAAAATCTCGGTTGTAGTTTTTTGGGACATGGTTTATAAATTGGACTATATCTTTCAAGTAGACTATATTTTTCAATGCAACTGCAATTGTAACTATTCAACGCCGCTGATTTCAGCTTGTATTGAGATGTGAAAATCAGGAAAAGCAGAGGACATGACCTGATCTCTGCAAGAAATCGGGATCGTGTCCCCCGATTTTCCGGGATGGCTGCATAGTTACCTGTAATTTACATCGATACGATGTGTTCAGGTGCGGCCTGATGCTTTTTGGTAAAAGGCGAACACTACCGTAAACAGGCTGGTTTTGGCAAGAAAATAGCGAATCCGGAAGAAAGCTTCGCAACGGAAGCCTGGTTTTTTATGTAACCGCCGGTGAATTAGTTTATGCTTAATGGGGAAGGTGGAGTTGATAATAAAGTGATGAGTGAAGAAATAAGAGTGCGTTTTGCGCCGAGTCCGACCGGCTATTTGCATATTGGCGGGGCCCGCACCGCGATCCTGAACTGGCTTTATGCCCGTCAGAATCATGGCAAACTGATCCTGAGAATTGAGGATACCGATACCGAGCGTTCGACCGCGGAGATGACTCAGGGTATTCTCGATGGTCTTGTCTGGCTTGGTATCGACTGGGATGAGGGGCCTTTTTATCAATCGGATTTTATTGCGGAGCATCAGGCCGCGGCGGCCGCGCTGCTGGCTTCCGGCCATGCCTACAAGTGTTTTTGCACCAAGGAGGAACTTGAAGCCAAAAGAGAACAGGCGCGGGCCGCGAAGGATGATTTTCGCTATGATCGCCGCTGCCGCCGGCTGAGCGCGGATGAAGTCGCGTCCCGGGAGGCGGCCGGTGAGCCCTACGTTATTCGTCTCAAGGTTCCGGAAACAGAGGGAGCCGTGGTCTTTGATGACGCCGTCTACGGCACCATCAGCAAACGCTATCATGATATCGAGGATTTTGTCATTGTCCGGGCCAACGGACAACCTCTTTATTTACTTTCCAATGTGGTTGATGACGTTCGCGATCGCATCACTCATGTCATTCGCGGGCAGGATGGTCTCGGCAATACTCCGAAACAGATTCTTTTGTATCAAGCCCTGGGCCGGAAACTGCCGGTTTTCGCGCATATGAGCCTGACTCTTGATCCGCAGAGAGCGAAAATCTCAAAACGCAGTCATGGCGAGCTGGTGGCGGTTCACTATTACCGCGAGCATGGTTTCCTGCCCTGGGCGCTGGTCAATTTTCTGGTGCTGTTGGGCTGGTCCAACCCCGAGTCGCGGGAAATCTTTTCTTACGAGGAACTGTTGGAGGCCTTTAACTTCGCCGGTCTGAATCGCGCCAATGCGATTTTTAATGTCGACAAGAATGATCCTAAATTCATTACCGATCCCAAAGCTATCAACATGAACGCCCATTATCTCAGGACGATGCCCTTGGCGGAGCTGGCGCCCTATGTCCGGGCCGAACTTGAGAAGGCCGGTCTCTGGCGCGAGGCCTATGACGACGCGGAGTGGGAGTGGTTCTTGGCGACGGTTGACCTGATTCGCGCCCGTTATCATTTGCTGACCGATTTCGCCACTCTCGGCCGGCCCTACTTCAGTGATGATGAAGAGGTCGTTATCGAGGAAAAGGCCAGACATAAGAATCTGGATAAGTTTCCCGGGTTGCGGGAGTGGCTGCCGCAGCTGGCGGAGCGTCTCGAAGCCTTGCCCGCTTTTGACGAGGCGGCGGTTGAAGAAACCATGCGCCGGCTGGCGGACGAGGTCGGGGTTAAGCCCGGAGTGATTATCAATGGGGTCCGGACCATGGTCACGGGCCAACTGGCCGGCCCCGGAATCTTTGAGATCATCACTACCATGGGCCGGCGGCGAATCGTGGCCCGCCTGCGTCGGGCCGGCCGGGTGGTTTAAGCGGCGGAAGAGTTGTTTTCTTTGAAAGTATTTATGAAATTATATACGGTGGCTGCCGATAGCTTCGGGGCTGCGGGGGCATTCTCGCTTTTGGAGTAAACTTTCGTACAGGTTAGGTTGTTTTTTTATCCGCTCTTACAGCAAAGGCTAAAAAAAAAGGGGTGGACCATGAAAAAGAGAAAGCTCAGCACCAGAATCCTGATTCCGATAACGCTGGTGACGATTGTCTTCGCGGTCGCCATCTTTGTCCTCGGCAGCATGACCCTGAATCGTCTGATTGAAGACAGCCTCGATAATAAACTGGCGGCCGCTAAAGTCGTCGATATTGAAAATCGGCAGCAGCAGATTGCCGAAAAGGCTCTGGCCGAGGCCGCCCTTTTTGGGCAGGCCGAAGCCGTGCTCTAGGCCTATAAGAGGCCCACAAGGGTGACTTGAGGGTCGATGAAGACCCGCACGTGGCTCAGGGCAGGGCCCTGCTGCTGAACTATTTATCCCCTATTGAGAAAGGCTATCTTGAGACCCTGGGGCTTGAGAGTTTTCAACTGCATTTTCACCTGCCGACCAGTCGCAGTTTTTTACATCTCTGGGATAAAAGACAGAGCAAAGCCGATGACATGAGTTCCTTTCGCGAGACCATCGGCAAAATCGCCACGCCGCCGCATAAAGCCCTGACCGGAATCGAGATCGGGCGCGGCGGCTTTGCCCTGCGCGGAATCGCCCCGGTCAGGACGGTCGCGGGCCGTTATCTGGGTTCGGTGGAAGTGCTTTCCAGTTACGATCCTCTGGTAAAGAGCTCAATCGCCAACCGGCACGAAACCATCGCGGTCTACATGAACAGCGAGTTTCTTTCCATCGCCACCCTGCTTAAAGACCAGGGCAAATATCCGGTCGTGGGCGGCAAATATGTGCGGGTCACCTGCACGGCGGCGGCGATCAGTGATGGTCTGGTGCCTTCCAGCCTTCTGGATCGTGGCCGGGAGGGGGTTGCTCAGGAATACCGGGGCAATTACATGCTGACGGCTTTCCCGGTCAAGGATTACCAGCAGCGGCAGATCGGAGTCATGGTTTATGTTTATGATGCGAGTGAGCGTTTCAGCTTGCGCGAACGGACCAAGTGGAATATCGCCCTGCTGTCCCTGGCCCTGCTCGGGATTATTTGTCTGGTGCTGGTTCTGGTCTTGCGGACGGTGACCAGGCCTCTGGAGCAGGCCGTCGGCGGACTCAAGGAAGCCGCCGATCAGGTGACCTTGGCCGCGCACGAGATTTCCGGTTCGAGTCAGATCCTGGCGGAAAGTTCATCCGAACAGGCGGCGGCGGCGGAAGAGACCGGATCTTCGCTCGAGGATGTCGCTTCCATGGCCCGCCACAACGCGGAAAACGCCAACTCGGCTAATCTTTTGTCCGGGCAGATGGATTAGGCCACGGAAAAGGGCAAGCAGGTGATGGTGCGCATGAACGCGGCGGTGGGTGAGATTAAAAAATCCTCGGATGATACGGCGAAGATCATCAAGGTGGTTGAGGAAATCGCTTTTCAGACCAACCTGCTGGCCTTAAACGCGGCGGTTGAGGCCGCGCGCGCCGGAGAGGCCGGTGCCGGTTTTGCTGTGGTTGCCGAAGAGGTTCGTAATCTGGCCAAGCGCAGTGCTGAATCGGCCTCCGAAACCTCGCGCCTGATCCAGGATTCAGTCGGCAAGGCCAATCAGGGGGTTGAACTGACGGCCGAGGTCGACAAGGTTCTGGAAGAAGTGGTCGGCCATGTCGCCAAGGTGAAAAGCCTGGTCGGAGAAATTGCCGCGGCGTCCGGGGAACAATCGGAAGGCATTAATCGGATTACCAACGCGATCAGCGAGATTGAGAAAACGACCCAGGGCAATGCGGCGACGGCTGAAGAGACCGCGGCGGCGTCGGAAGAGCTCAACGCCCAGGCCGAGATGTTGCGTGAGATGACGAATCAGATCAATGCGGTGATCGGGGGCAGCCAGGACAGCGGATTTTCCCGCAACAAGCCTACGGTTGCCGGACGCAAGCCTAAGGAGCGCGGTCTGCGGAGCGCGAAGCTTCCATCCCGGAAAGCGACCGGGAAACGGGCCTTGCCGGCCAAGACCACACCCGCGCAGATCATTCCTTTCGATGATGATCAGGATGATTTTGATGATTTTTAGAGCCTTCCAGGTTAGGTTCTTGTTTTTTTTCAATATTTTTTCAACCGCAAAAACAAGAAAATGTTAAGTGCTTCACGGGTTATCCCCGAAGGGGATGTCCCGATGAAGAAACTTATCCCGCTCTGCTGGGCCTGATGAGAGTACTTATTTGTGACTAACGGAAATACCTTTAGGTACGGGCCGCTAGACCCCTTTGGGTTGCGGGGCTCGCTTCCGCATTAGATGAATCGGGCTTTACGCTTGCAGCGGGTCTTCGGACGCGCTGTGAGCGTAAAGTTTCGGTTTGCCCAGATAGCGTTCCCCTTCACTGTAAATGCAACCGCAGTATTGCTGCCGGTACATTCCTCGAGCTTTTGAAATCTCAATGCCTGCACGCCAGCCGGCGCGGAAATCCTCGTAATAAAATTCGACCCCGTAGCGGTGTCCGATTTCCCGGCCGAGTTCGACAATTTTTTCATGCTGTTGAAATTTGCTGTAAAGCAGGGTGGTGGTGTAGGCGTCATAGCCGCTTTTATGGGCGATGCGGGCCGTTTTTTCCAAGCGGTCATGATAACAGAACAGGCAGCGCCGGGTTTCGCGAAAGGCGGCATTGCGGAGAAATTCAAGCAGGGGGTAACGTTCATCGACAATCAGCGGCAGGTTCTCCGCCGCCGCCCAGTCGGCCAGGGTCGCCCGCCGTTTTTCCCATTCCGTATGGGGATGGATGTGGTTGTAAAAAAAGGCTCGGAGTTGATGGCCCTGGCGGCGCAACTGGGCGATCGGGTAGATCGCGCAGGGTCCGCAGCAGCAATGAAGTAGAATTTTCATCTTTGAGTTCTCGGTTCAGGCGCGGGCGGTGGTGCCCGATCGAATTTTTTGTTTAACGGACGGTGATCCGGCATATTTTCAGGTTGACAGAAGGCCGGTTTTCCATTATTTAGTGTCCCCTTCGCGCCGGTTTTTTAACGGCGGAGTTTTTTTGTGGTGGGTGTAGCTCAGTTGGTTAGAGCGCAGGATTGTGGCTCCTGAGGTCGAGGGTTCGACCCCCTCTACTCACCCCATAGTGACGGCAAACCCGGGCCTGGAATGAGAATGAGAAGTTCTCCGGGCCCGGGTTTTTTTCGACCATCGATGTCTGTGCGAACCGCTTTGTTCTGGTGGAAGCAGACCTTGATTTTCTCTGTCGCAGGGGTTTAAACGGCCTTTTGGGCGTTTGCCCACAGCCTTGCAACACGCTGAATTTCTATTCCGATTGACCGTCCTTGTCAACCCTTTTTGTTTTCTGGTCGGAGGTCCCGTCCGGCGTGCTTGGTTGACTTTCAATTTCCGGTCTGCTAGTTCTGCGAAGCTTAAGTTAAGTTATGGTCTGATTCCGGCAATGGGGGAGTACGACGGATGAAAATCGTTATTTCCGGTTCCGGCGAGGTCGGCTTTCACCTCGCTGAACAGTTGGTAGCCAGCCATCAGGATGTCGTTCTGATAGAAAAAGATCCGCTGCGGGCCAAATTTGTCGCGGACCATCTGGATTGTCTGGTGGTTCAGGGAGAGGGCAGCAATCCTTCAACCCTGGCCGAGGCCGGGGTTGAAGGAGCCGATACCTTTATCGCGGTATCCAACCTGGACGAGGTCAACATCGTTTCCTGCCTGATGGTGGCCAATGAGTTCAAGGTTAAAACCAAAATCGCCCGGGTGCGCAGTGTTCAGTATCGCCGCAGCGGAATTTTGAGCCATTCGTTGCTGGGAATCGATTATGTGGTTAATCCGGAAGTTGAGGCCGCCCGCGCGATCATGAATGTCGTTGCCTATGGCGCGACCGGCGAGGTGCTGCTTTTCGAGGATACCGATATTCAGTTGCGCAATATCTTTATCGATGAAAAATCGCCCTTTCGTAACCAAACCCTGCGCGAACTCCGCCACGAAATCCGTTATAATTTTATTGTCGCCGGAATCAGTCGCGGCGACGAGGTGATTATTCCTTACGGGGACACCGTGATTTATGAAGGAGATCGGGTTTATATTGTTTCCAGCCATCACAGCATGGAGCGCATTTTTGCCCGGACCGGACGTTTTCGTCATAAACTGCACCATGTCGTGGTCATCGGCGGCGGTAAAATCGGCTGCTATGTAACAGAATTCCTGCTGGCCACCGGGCGCAGCGTCAAGATCGTGGAAAAGGATTACCAGCATTGTAAATATCTGGCGGAGCGTTTTCCTGAAGCCCTGGTCATCAATGAGGATATTGCCGATGAAAAGCTCTTCGAGGATGAACAGCTGCATCTGGCCGATCTTCTGGTTTCCACGACTCCGGACGAGGCCCTGAACATGCTGACGGCGATTTACGCCAAAAGCATGGGGGTCAAGAGAGTGGTGCCGGTGGTCAACAAATCAAGCTATCTTAATATCGCCGATAAACTCGGAATTGACGCCACGGTCAGCCCCAAGGCCAGCTCCGTCAGCGCCATCCTCAAGTATATTCGGCGGGGCAACGTCAAACGGGTGCATTCGATTTTCGACGGCAAGGCCGAAGCTATTGAATTTACGGTGGGAAACAGCAGTCGCATGGTCGGCAAAATGATCAAGGAGCTGTCCCTGCCCAACGGTTCGCTGGTGGTCGCGGTCAACCGGCCGCAGGGCGCGGGCAGTAAAAATTTTGTTCCCCATGGTGAATTTGTGATCGAGGCCGGTGATAATGTCGTGACCTTCGCCAAATCAGAGCAGGTCGATTCCCTGGAAGAGCTCTTTTTACATTGATGGAGCAGGGCGAACCGGTATGCATCCGCTGATTATTCTGAGAATTGTCTGTTATCTGCTGTTGATTGTTTGCGCCTTCATGCTGACGGCGGTGGGCATGGCCCTGTTCTACCGGGAGGCGGCGGTGATTCACTCTTTTGCCTGGCCGATCCTGACCGTCGCCTTCGGGGCGGTGGTTTTTTTGTGGCTGACCCGGGCTTCCGGTCGGGGTCAGCCTTCCTTCAAGGATGGTTTTCTGTTCGTGGTCGGAGGCTGGGGAGCGGTCGCCTTGCTCGGGGCGTTGCCTTTTTATCTTTCCGGCAGCATTCCCTCTTTTTGTGATGCCTATTTTGAAACAATTTCCGGTTTTACCACGACAGGGGCCTCAATTCTCAAGGATATCGAGGCGCTTCCCCGGGCGCTGCTCTATTGGCGGTCGCTGACGCACTGGCTCGGAGGCATGGGTATCGTCGTGTTGACGGTGGCTATCCTGCCCCTGCTGGGCGTGGGGGGGCTGCAATTGGTCAAGGCCGAGGCCCCGGGACCGACGGTTGATAAGATCACCCCGCGCATCGCCGAGACCGCCAAGTATCTCTGGTATATTTACTTGGGGTTGACAGTGCTGCAAACCCTGCTGCTGAAGTTTGGCGGCATGGATTTTTTCGACGCTCTGACCCATACCTTCGCGACCCTGGCGACAGGTGGCTTCTCCACGCGCAACGCCAGCGTGGCCTATTATGACTCCGCTTATATCGACTGGGTGATCACGTTGTTCATGGTGGCGGCGGGAATGAATTTTGTCCTGCATTTCCGGCTGCTGACCGGTGATTTCCGCAGCCTCTTGCGCAATACCGAGCTGAAAGCCTATGGCCTGATTTTTGTCGGCGCCAGTCTGCTGGTCGCCGGTGGGCTTTACTTTAACCAGGTCTATCGAAGTCCGATCGAGTCCTTGCGTTTTGCCGCTTTTCAGGTGGCCTCGATTCTGACCACCACCGGCTTTGCGAGCGCGGACTACGAAAGCTGGCCTTACATGGCCCAGGCGATTATGTTGCTGCTGATGTTTGTCGGGGGCTGTTCCGGTTCCACCGGCGGCGGCGTCAAGGTGATCCGGATTGTCACGCTTTTCAAACAGGCGGTCAATGAGATGAAATTCTTGATTCATCCCAAGGCGGTCTTTCCCTTGCGTTTTTCCGGCAAGGTTGTGCGTAAGAACATCGTCTATGCGATTTCAGGCTTCTTTTTTCTGTATATCGCCATGCTTCTGCTGGTGACCTTTGTCGTCAGCCTGTCCGGAATTGATCTGCTCAGTTCACTTTCGGCGGCGCTGGCCACGCTTGGTAATATCGGACCCGGTTTCGGCCTGGTCGGACCGACCGACAACTATGCTCATTTTCCCAATGCCATCAAATGGGTTCTGAGTTTTGCCATGCTTGCCGGCCGTCTGGAGCTTTATACCGTGGTCGTGCTTTTCATGCCCACTTTCTGGCGGCGTTAAATCCGTGCCGGGAGCATCCCCCGCGCACGGAACGCTTGTCTAGGTGGCCGGGAATCTCAACATTGATCCGGTCGTCCGGGTCAGCTATTTGCCCGGACTTGCGGTCTGCGCCCGGCGGGCTGAAATAATCAGCACCGCTGCCTCCGGAACATCCTGATACGATCCCCTGGTGGTGGTTTTAACCCCGGCAATCTGATCAATCACGCTGACGCCCTTGACTACCTTGGCAAAAACGGCGTAACCGAAATCCCGGCTCCCGTGATCAAGGGCGCTGTTATTCTTGAGGTTGATGAAAAACTGGCTGGTGGCGCTGTTGATCTGCGGAGTGCGAGCCATGGAAAGGGTAGCCCGTAGGTTGCGCAGACCGTTGTCGGCTTCATTTATGATCGGTGCCCGGGTTTCCTTTTTGTTCATTTCCTGATCAAAACCGCCGCCTTGAATCACGAAGCCGGGAATGACGCGATGGAAAATGGTGTTGTCATAAAAACCGGCATCGACATAGTCGAGGAAATTCTGTACGCTGATCGGCGCCTTGTCCGGATAAAGCTCTATTTCCATGGTTCCCAGGCTGGTTTCCATGATTACCAGGGGATAGGGGCTCGTGTCGGTTGCGCTCGTGGTCGCCGCCGCGCCCAGGCCCAGGGCTGAAAAAAGAAAAACTCCGCTCCATAGTAAAATTTTTATTGCCGCCATGTTTGTTTTCTCCTGTCGTTTTGGTTATTGACTGAAACGGTTGTTTTTTAGTGCCGCACAGATTATTTTCGGTTTGAAAAAACAAGAAAATGATCTGATGAAAGTACTTGTTTGCGGGCCGACAAGGCCTCTTGGTTTGCGGGGTTTATTCCCGCATTAGTTTCGGGGCCCTTACCCTTTCTGGGCCGCCAGCCATTTTTCGAGAACCGCGACAATCTTGGCCGCCTGCTCCCGGTTTGAAATATTGAATTTTGATTGGGGCAGATAGTTGCCCTGAACCTTACGGTAGCGCCTGATCGTGAAAAGGTCCTTGCCGAAGGCCTCGGTTTTTTTATCCCATTGCCGATAACGGAAAAGAATTGTCGTCCAGGCTCCACGAGTCAGAATCTCCTTGTCAAGTTCCTTGACCAGCTGCTGGCCGTCCTCCTCGTAGTTCAGGGTTATCTCGTCAACCGTTTCCGCCATGATTATCTCCTTTTCGTGCTTTACAGGTTGTCTCCTGGTTTCCGCTTCCAGGTAAATTTATAAATAGCGATGTAACGCCGGCGCCCGCAGTCCGCGCCGGTCCGGCGGCTGCGCGAAGGTCTCGCTTCTAAAGCAGGTTGCTGGCCAGTTCCGCCAGTTGCGAGCGTTCACCTTTTTCCAGATTGATATGGGCGTAGAGCTTTTCTCCCTGCATCTTGGCGATGATATGGCTTAAGCCGTTGGAATGGCTGTCGAGATAGGGGTGGTCGATCTGAAAGATATCACCGGTAAAGACAATTTTGGTGTTCTCGCCGGCCCGGGTGATAATGGTCTTGACCTCATGCGGGGTCAGGTTCTGGGCTTCGTCGACAATGAAGAAAATCTTTACCAGGCTGCGACCGCGAATATAGGAAAGCGCGGAAATTACCAGCTTTTCCTCCTCCAGCAGATCGCGGAAATGGGGGGCGTTCTTGCCTTCGCGATTCTGGGCCTGAATGACGCCGAGATTGTCAAACAGGGGTTGGGTGTAGGGCGAAATTTTGGAGCTGATATCGCCGGGCAGATAGCCGATGTCCTTGTTGCTCAAGGGGACGATCGGTCGAGCCAGATAGATCTGCCGGTAGAGGCTGCGTTGTTCCAGGCCGGCGGCCAGGGCCAGCAGGGTTTTGCCGGTGCCGGCCTTGCCTGAGATGGTGACCAGGGGAACCTTGGGGTTGAGCAGGGCGTCGAAGGCGAAAATCTGCTCGGCGTTGCGCGGCATGATCGCGGAGACGCTTCTTTTTTCAACGCGGCGCAGCAGGCCGCTGTCGGCGTCATAAGCGGCCAGGGCCGATTTGCCGGTTGAGCGCAGAATGATATATTCGTTAGGCCGCAGGGGGTTTTCCAAAGGCAGGTCATTCGGACCCAAGGGGGCGGTGTCGCCGTAGACGCGGTCGATAAGTTCATCGCTTACGCCGGCGACGGTCCGGGTGCCGGTATAAAGGGTTTTGATATCCTTGATATGGTCACTGGTGTAATCCTCGGCCAGGACGCCGACCGCCTTGGCCTTCATGCGCAGGTTGACGTCCTTGGTCACGAGAACGACTTTTCGTTCCGGATGCTGCCGGCTGATGATGAAGGCGAGATTGAGAATATGGTGGTCCTTCTTGGCGGGGCTGAAGCTGGTGCTGATTTCCGGGGCCAGTTCTTCGTCAAGGCGAATGCTGATATTGCCCCGGCCGGGTCCGAGCGAGACCCCGTGATCAAAGATCGTGTCGCCGCAGAGCTCGTCCAGGGTGCGGACAAATTCACGGGCATGGTAATTGATGATTTCGTTGCCGCGCTTGAAGCTGTCGAGCTCTTCAAGTACGGTTATCGGAATGATGATGTCGTTGTCGGCGAAGTGCTGGAGCGAGGAACTGTCATGCAGGATCACATTGGTGTCGAGGACAAATATTTTTTTTTCAGACATGTTTTTTCTCCGTCATCATTCCGAAAAAGGTTGCGGGAAATTCGCGGGTGGGTCCGTTTCTCGGTTTAGCGCCGGTGGCCCCGGATCAGGCCGTAAAAGGCGCCGACAACGCCGCCCGTCAGATGCGCGAACTGGGAAATGTTGTCCTTGCCGAAGCTGCCGTGGAGTTCGTTGCCGAGATAGAGCAGGGCGACCAGGATCAGGGTCAGCGGGATTTCGCCGGCCCGAATGTTGGCACAGGAACTCAGGAGAATGAGCATGAAGACAATGCCGCTGGCTCCGAGCAGGCCGGTATTGAAAAAAACGGCGTTTAGCAGGGCGGTCAGCAGGGCTGTGACCAGGATCATTTCCAGTAGCAGGGCGGAGCCGAATTTTTCCTCGTTGAGGGGTCCGATCAGCAGCAGCAGGGAAAGGTTGGCGCTCAGGTGGGGAAAACTGCCGTGTCCCAGAATGTAAGTGAAAAACTGGATGTAATGTAGGGGGATCGGGCCTTGCAGGCCGGGGTAGGCGGTGAAAAAGGTCGCGGTTGTCGCTCCTCCGGTAAGTTGGTGGGCAGCCATGGCAAGGCCGCAGAAAAGGGCCAGGGTTAAAGTAACCGGTGCGTTATAACGAATTCTCATGGCGCTAAAATAGGGATTTGCCGGGGCCTTGTCAAGCTGATTTTATCGGGCGGGCGCCCATGATTCGCGGCTTGACGGCGGTTGTTGGGTCGGTGTATGGTGCAGGCCGGAGTATGGATCGGTCCGGCTTGGTGGTCGCGGCCCTCATTTTATCAGTTCAGGAAGAACCATGGACCTTGAAGGGATCACGATTTTTGCCGCGCGCTGCCTGCACGGCCGGCCCCTGGAACTCGATTTTCTCCTGCGCGAGCTTCAGGACGATGGTTTTATCGGCCCGGACGACGCCGAAAACTGTCGCCGCTCCGCTCAGATCAAGAGAGGGTTGCCGTTGCATCCCCTGGCTCTGATCGGGGCCCTGCAGCTTACCGATCGGCGGACTCCGGGCGGCTTGTTGACGGTGGAGGAGCTGACCGGCTGGCTGGCCGCGAAAACCGGTCTGCCTTATCTGCGGATCGATCCTCTGAAGCTTGAAGTTCACGCCATTACCGGTCTCAACCTGCCGCGTGCCTATATCGATCGTTTCAATATCATGCCGGTCAAGGTCGAGGAAAATCGGGTGGTGATGGCCACGGCTGAGCCTTTTGTCGATGACTGGGTCAAGGAACTAAGTCAGGTTCTGCATAAGGATATTGAACGGGTAATCGTTAATCCCGTTGATATTCAGCGCTATCGGCAGGAGTTTTTCAGCCTTGCCGAATCGGTGCGTGGTGCCAGCGACGGGAAGCATGCGGTTTCCCGGATTTCCGATTTCGAGCAACTGGTCACCCTGGGCCGGGCCGGCAAGCTTGATGCCGGCGACCAGCATGTGGTTCATATCGTCGACTGGCTCCTGCAGTACGCTTTTGATCAGCGGGCCAGCGATATTCATCTTGAGCCCCGGCGCGAGAGCGGCAATATTCGCTTTCGCATTGATGGGGTTCTACACCAAATTTACCAGGTGCCGCTCAACGTCATGACGGCCGTGACCAGTCGAATTAAGGTTTTAGGGCGCATGGATGTCGCTGAGAAACGCCGGCCCCAGGATGGTCGTCTGAAAACCATTACTCCTCAGGGTGAGGAGGTCGAGCTTCGGCTGTCAACCATGCCGACCACCTTCGGCGAAAAGCTGGTGATGCGGATCTTCGATCCCGAGGCCCTGAAGAAATCGTTTAAAGACCTAGGCTTCAGCGAGGAAGAGCTGAGAACCTGGCGGGGCATGGTCGAGAATCCGCATGGGATTATTCTGGTTACCGGACCGACCGGCTCGGGTAAGACGACCACCCTGTATGCCACCCTCAGGCATCTGGCCCGACCCGAGCTCAACGTTTGTACGGTGGAAGACCCGATTGAAATCGTCGACCCCAAACTCAACCAGATGCAGGTTCAGCCCGCCATCGGGGTCACCTTTGCCAGTGGGGTTCGGACCCTGTTGCGCCAGGACCCGGACATCATCATGGTCGGCGAGATTCGTGATCTGGAAACCGCTGAAATTGCGGTGCAGGCCTCCCTGACCGGTCATCTAGTGCTTTCGACCCTGCACACCAACGATTCTGCTTCCGCGATCACCCGTCTGCTTGATCTCGGGGTTTCCGATTTTCTGCTGCAGGCGACCTTGCTTGGCATCACGGCCCAGCGCCTGGTGCGCACCCTTTGTCCCTTTTGCAAACAAGCGGGTCCCCTTGACCGTCAACAGTGGCATTTGCTGACCGCTCCGTGGAAGATTCGGCGGCCGGAACTGGTCTATCACGCCGTCGGCTGTCCCGAATGCCGGCGTACCGGCTATCTTGGCCGTACCGCGATTTTTGAGATCATGCTGGTTACTCCGGATCTGGTGGAGCTGATCAACTCTTCCGTCAATCTGGAGGTTCTGCGGCGGCAATCGGTCCGTGACGGCATGCGCCCTTTACGCTTGAGCGGAGCCCATGCCGTGGCCGCCGGCCTGACCACCCCGGAGGAGGTTTTCAAAGTGGCTCCGCCGCCCCGCAATCTTGGTCACTGGCAGGAAGACTGAGTTGTGGCCGCAACCCTGGGACTTTCTGGGCAGGTTTTTTAAGTCGGCGGTGGCTGGTCATGAAATAACGATTGACAACGGATTTGACCCGGTGTTAACGCCGCCGGCGTGGCCGTAGCCTCTGCGCTGGAGGCTACGGTCGGATCCGCAACCCTTAGGCAAGAGTGAAAAAAGGAAGCCCATGGCGGCGAAGGTCGTCGATATTACGGAGATTCTGGCGCGGCGCCGGACTCTGGACAATTCGGTCGAGGATGAGCAATCCTGGCTGGAAATTCAGGCGTCGCTGGCCGAACTTGATCGCAAGTTGAATGCTATCGGCCCGGAAGCTTTTGCCGCCATCAAGAAATATGTTTTGCTTGAACTGAAAATCATGTTGGGGCTGACGCCGCTGGAGGAAGACGACATCGAGAAGATAGTTCCGGTTTTTGCCGACGACATCATGGATCTCTATGACAGCGCGAACGAAGCCTGCTATTTCTGCAGTGACATGGTGGATCCACTGGAGGAAGCCTATGGCGAGTTTCATTCGGCCTGTCCGATCTGTGTCCTGAAACTGAAAAACTTTCTCGAAGCGGCCGGAGTGGACAACCCTGAAGCAATTCTCAGCCGAGCCAAAAGCCTGATGCCGGACGGCGATTAAAAACGAGGCGTGGGTTTCTTCCGGCTGCTCGCCTCAGGTCATCACCCTGTGCAGAAGTTTTTGCAGGTCTTCAACAATATAAGGTTTGTTGAGAACGCCGCAAAACCCATGGCGCTTATAATCAGCGAGGACCGGATCGTTGTTATAGCCGCTGGAGACCACGGCTTTCACCTGGGGATCACAGGCTCTGAGCAGCTTGATGGTTTCGCGCCCTCCCAGACCTCCGGGAATCGTCAGATCCATGATGACCAGGTCGAAATGTTGCTGTTGATAGATCTCCAGAGCCTGTCTTCCGTCGCCGACGGCCACCACCTCGCAACCGTAAGCACAGAGAAGTTCACTAAGAATTTCACAAATGGCGTCATCATCGTCCATGACCAGAATCCGCTTTGCCGCGATTTCGGGTTCTTTTGTCACCGGCGTTTTCCCCCCGGGCGGGCAGGCTGAGGCCGAGAGCCGGCAGCAGGACGGTGAATTCCGTGCCGCGGCCCGGTTTCGAACGGACTTCGATGTGTCCGCAATGCTTGGCGACGATCGCGTGAATCACCGACAGGCCCAGACCGCTGCCCTGTTCCTTGGTGCTGAAGAAGGGATCGAAAATTTTGTCATGCAGATCCGAGGGGATAGCGCAGCCCTGATCCCGCACCGAGATTTTCACATAGGGGCCGGGCTTGAGGGGCAGACCCGCGGCTCGCGGTGCGTTCAGCTCAAGATTGGCGCCGCTGATGGTGATGACGCCGCCCTGGGGCATGGCCTGAACCGCATTAAGTACCAGGTTCTGAATCACCTGGCTGATCTGGCCGGCGTCAACCTCGGCCGCCCAGAGCTGCGCGGGCAGCTCCAGCTGCAGGGCGATTTTTGCTCCGGTCAGGGAAAATTCAGCGGATTCGCGAATGATTTCGACCAGTGAAGCGGTTTCCTTGACCGGTTCGCCGCCCTTGGCGAAAGACAATAATTTTTGTGTCAGTCCGGCGGCCCGCTGGGCGGCCTTGAGGGCTTTTTCCAGATTGGGGCGGACCCGTGCGTCAAGCGGCGGAGCCAGACGCTGACCGGCGACCTCGATATTGCCGATTATTCCGGTCAGCAGGTTGTTGAAGTCGTGCGCGATGCCGCCGGCCAGCCGGCTGACGCTTTCAAGTTTCTTGAGTTTAAGCACCTCTTCCCGCAGGCGGACGCGGTCGGTGATGTCACGAAAAACCATGACTCCGCCGATGATCTCACTTTTTTCATTGTGAATCGGCGCCGCGCTGTGGGCGATTTTATAACGGTTGCCCCCGGCGTGAACGCAAGATGGTATCCTCTTCCGGTTCCAGGACCACCCCTTGGATAGCTTGCGCTAGGGGGTGGGCGGCGTTTTCCGCGCTGTGGCCCCGGACGAGTTCCAGGACTTCGCCGATTCGTCGCCCGCGGGCTTCGTTCTGGCTCCAGCCCGTCAGCTTCTCCGCGACGCGGTTCAGCAGGACGACGCGACCTTCGAGATCGGTGGTGACGACCGCGTCCCCGATGCTGCGCAGGGTGGTCAGCAACTGTTCCTGTTCATCGCGCAGGGACAGCTTGGTTTTTTTCAGGGCCTGCTCCGCCGCGAATCTGTCGGTGATGTCGATGGCGTTGCCCAGAATCATCGGTTCGCCGTGGTCATCCTCCAGCCTGATTCCGGAAAGCTCCCAGCGCCGTCGCGTGCCGTCTTTTCTGCAAATCAGACAGTCCCAGGAAGGGATCTGCTCGCTCGTCGCGAAACGGGCCACGGCTTGTTGCCGGCCGATTTCCTTGTCGGCGTCATCGAGGAGAGCGGAAAAGTGCATTTTCAGTAAATTTTCCCGGGCGTAGCCGGTCGCCTTCTCGCACAGCTTGTTGGCATAAGTGAAATAGCCCCGGCTGTCGTAAGTGTAGATCATTACCGGTGAATTCTCGGTGAAGGCCCTGAACCTCTCTTCGCTGCAGTTCAGGGCGGCCTCGCTTTTTTTCCTGGCCGTGATGTCGACGGCCGTGCCCAGAATCACGCTTTTCCCATGCAGTTCAAGGTTTTGCGCGCAAAGCTCAACCCACTTAACGTTCCCGTTTTTGGTTACGATTTTTACATCGTACGGAGTTGACGGCGCTTCCTTGTCGAAGCGCGCCCGGGTGCGCCTGATGGTCAGGTCGCGATCTTCCGTCCGGGTGCGCCAGCGCGAAAATCGGCAGCCGCGACAGTTCCTCCCGGTCGTACTCACACAAGGTGGCCATGAAATGATTGGCGTACAGGTTTTGACCCTGCTCGTTGATAACATAAATCGCCGCCTGGACATTGTCCGCGAAAACGTGAAAGCGGGTCTCTCTCTTCCAGGGCCAGCGCGGCCGCCGTTCGGGCCGCCGTTTTGTCCTCCAGCCGAACGCGCAAGGCGCGGTTCTCCCTTTCCAGGGCGAGAAGTTCTAGTCGCGGGCCTGTAAAGCATTTTGTGTAAACGGTCCGGGTTTGAGTTGTCAGTAAACCGGTAACCGGCCTTCAAATATGATTGAGAATTGGTTCAGGGCCGCCCTCCAGTCCCTGATCGGCATCGTC
>DSCM01000009.1 GCA_011049115.1 Pseudomonadota bacterium | reverse complement strand
GGCCCCGAATGCAGCACCTCCCGCAGACCTTCGATGGCGGCTTGGCGCAAGGGTTCGGCCAGATCCAGCCCCACCCCTTCCCGCCAGCTCACGCTGCTGCCCGCAGCCCGCGGCCGCGGGCTGACCCGCACGCTCAAGCGGGCGAACTGACGGGTTTTCTCCTCTTCATCCACCCGTTCGAACTCCGCCGTCGCCCGGGCTTCCTGGGTGATGGTTTCCTGAAAAAGAACCTGAGGCTTGCCCAGATTGCTCTCCAGATTGAACTCCTGGCGCAGACGTTCATGAATAATCTCCAGATGAAGCTCACCCATGCCGGAAATCACAATCTGACCGGTATCCTCATCCATCCTGATCTGAAAGGTGGGATCTTCATCCGCGAGCTTGCTCAGACTTTCCCAGAGTTTATCGAGATCGCTGTTACGCTGCGGCTCGATCGCCGCCGAGATCACCGGCACCGTGAACTCCATCCCCGGCAGAATGAGCGGCGCATCCGCGGTACAAAGGGTATCACCGGTACCCGACTGTTTAATACCCATGGCAACCACGATGTCCCCGGCCAGGGCTTTGTCAATGCGATTTTTTTTATGGGCATGCATCTGGAAAAGTCGTGAAACCTTCTCCTTTTTCTTGAGTCGGGGGTTGAAAACCTCGTCGCCCTCGGTCAGGGCGCCGGAATACAGGCGCAGATAAACCAGACGGCGGCCTTCCATCATCGCCACCTTGAAAAGCAGGGCCGTCAGAGGCTCCGCATTGAACGCGGCGCGCTCAACCGGATGACCATCCAAAGGATGGCTGCCGACCACCGGCGGCACCTCGGCCGGAGAGGGCAGAAAGGCCGCCACGGCGTCCAACAGCGGCTGAATGCCCTTGTTTTTAAGACCGCTGCCGCAGAGCACCGGCACCAGTTGACCGGCAATCGTCTGAATTCGCAGGGCCCGGATTACCTGTTCCGCAGGCAAAGGCGCGCCTTCGAGAAAGAGTTCGAGAAGTTCATCGTCGCCCTCGGCCGCCATTTCCCAGAGCTGCTGCCGGGCCTCCTCGACTTCGGCCTGCATGGCCGTCGGAATTTCAGCCACACGAAAATCAAGTTGCTCGTCATCATCCCAGTAAAGGGCCCGGTCACCCAGCAGATCAACCACCCCGCAAAAAGCGGATTCCCGTCCGATCGGCAGCTGCAGAGCCACCGGATGGGCCCCGAGCTTGTTTCTGAGCTGGGTTATGATCCCTTTGAAATCACTGCCCAGACGATCCATTTTGTTGATAAAGACCAGACGCGGCACCCGGTAGCGCTCGGCCTGACGCCAGACGGTCTCAGACTGAGGTTCAACCCCGCCGACGGCGCAGAAAACCGCCACCATGCCATCCAACACCCGCAAGCTGCGTTCGACCTCGGCCGTGAAATCAACATGTCCGGGAGTGTCGATAATCGTGATCGTATGTTTGCGCCAGTTGCAGGTGGTCGCCGCTGAGGTAATCGTAATGCCACGATCCTGTTCCTGCTCCATCCAGTCCATGACCGCCGTGCCCTCATGAACCTCGCCAATTTTATGGGTATGACCTGTAACAAATAAAATTCTTTCGGTAATCGTTGTTTTGCCGGCATCGATATGCGCGGCGATACCGATGTTTCTGATAAAATCTATTTTCGCCATTTTTATGCTTTGCTCTCCATTTGCGGCAGCTCAGCCAGAACCTGCTGTTCGACCCGGGTCAGGGGACGCCGCAGTTTACCGGCCAGCGCCGCCAAATCATCATGTTCAGGTTTAAGATTCAGAATGTTCCCGTTCAGATCACGGGCGATTTTACAACGCACCGGCCCCAGAGAGGTCGAAAAAGTCTCAAGCTCGCGCTCCAGCAGATAGCGCCGACCCGGTCGGCGCCGCAGCCCCAGAGTTGACCCCTCGCTAAAAAGCCGGGCCACGATCACGGCCTCGTCGGCCTCATGCAAAAGCACCTGTAAAACCACCCCCAACCGACCTTTCTTCATCACCGCGGGCCAGCTTAAGACCTCAAGGGCCCCGTCGGAACGCAGGTTTTCAGCCAAGGCCGCCAGCTTTTCCGGGGTCAGATCGTCGAGAGCGGTTTCCAGGGTCAGACAATTTTCCCGGCGGTAGGCTTGAAGACCTTTGCCCTCGCCGTCTTCGACGCTGCCGGCAAGCCCCAGACTCAAAAGATTGGGCCTCTGTACCAGATCGCGCTGACCGGCGCCATAGCCCCAGACCGGAGCCGGGTGCACCCCGGCTCCGGGAGCCGCGGGAAACAATTCAACTATGGTTTTCAGCAGAGCGGCGCCGGTCGGGGTCACCAGCTCCGCGGCAATGCCGCTTTCGACCACCGGCAGACCGACCAGCAGTTTGCGCACGGCCGGAACCGGCACCGGCAAGCGACCATGGGCGCAATCAACGAAGCCGGTTCCCAGCGGAACCGGCTTGAGGCTGACCAGATCAGGGCGGCACCAGACCAGAGCGGTTGCCACCCCAACAATATCGGCCAGGGTATCATAATCCCCAACCTCGTGAAAATGAACCCGCTCCGGGGTTGATCCATGCACCTCGGCTTCGGCGGCCGCCAGTTGCCGGAACACCGCCAGGCTGAAAACCGCGACCGGCTCCGGCAAGGCGCAGCCGGTCAGCAGGGCCTCGACGGCGCCCAGGGTTTTCGGAGCCGGATTGACCTGGGCCGGCGGCAACGCAGAAAAATCAACCTTGCGGGCGGCGATACCATGTTTTTGCACCGAGCTCAGGTGCAGGGAAAAAAAACGCTCCAGACCCACCTTTTCAAGGTTGGTCCGCAGTTCCGCCATCGGCAGGCCGAGGTCGAGGAAAGCCCCGAGAAACATATCGCCACTGAGACCGCCGAGGGCTTCAATATAGAGAACGCATTCAGCCATGACCGGCAATCCGCTCGCAGATCTGCATGATTTCAGACAGGCCGATCGCGGCCGGACCTAAAATCGTCAAATCGGCCACTCGCCCGGAAAGCGGGGTCGGTTCCAGATTTATTTCGATCACCCGGCCACCGGCTTTTTTCGTCAAAACCGGCATCTCGGCGGCAGGATGAACATTGGCTGAAGTTCCGACCACCAACATAACCCGAGCCTGTTCCGCGGCTGCCGTGGCTTCAAGCAAAGCCGGGCGTGGAATCTGTTCCCCAAAAAAAACCACGTCCGGCTTTAAGATCGCGTTACAACGGCGACAACGGGGCGGCATGCGGCTGTCAACCAGGCTGAATCGTGGCCAGGACCAGTCGCATTCCAGACAAACCAGATTTCTGCTCGTCCCATGGAATTCAATCACCCGTCGGGCGCCGGCCGCCTGATGCAGGCCGTCGACATTCTGGGTAATCACGGCCTGCAGCCAGCCTTTCTCCTCGAATTCGGCCAGCGTTTTATGCGTCTGATTAGGAACCGCCCTTTCAACCACGATCAGCATTTCAGCCAGCATGCCCCAGACCTTTTCCGGATTCCGCCGAAAGTTGTCAATCTCAGCATATTCAAGCGGATCATAACGATCCCAGAGACCCTGGCTGCCGCGAAAAGCAGGAATGCCGCTATCCACCGAAACTCCGGCGCCGGTCAGACAAACCACCCTCCCGGAGGCCGCGACGATCATTTCCGCCGCCTGAGTAAAAGCCCGTGTCAAAGCCTCGGGATAACGCTTTATTTCCTTTCCCATTGATCAAAGTCCTGTTGCCAAGGGAAAAATTCGAGTTTTACAACCTGCCTGCTTTCGGGACGAAGTCGACAGCGATGATCGAGACGCAGACCCAGTACCCAGAGAATCTGCTCATCCCGATCCACCAGCAGCGGCAGCCGGGCGCGCGCGGCCCGATCAAGCTTCAGATCGATGAGAAATTTTTTTAGTTTGCGGCTTTGTCCCTGCAACCCCAGCGGTTGAAAGCGATCGCCAGGTTGCCGATAACGAAGACGCAGGGGAAACTTGAGGCTGTCGCCATCAACCTGTTCGCTAAAAGCGGCAGGATTGGTGGCCGACAGCCCCCCCCCGACCGAGCGGAGCGGTAGGGGATAATTCAAGGAAAATCGCCCCAGCCTTCCGGGCAACTGATAAATTCCAGGGCCCGCAATCACAAAATCAAGGTCCACCGCTGTTTTTTCAGTCGGCGACGACGCGCTGAAAAAAAGCCGCACCCACTCAGGGGAAACCCCAAAAACCAGCCCCCGGCCCAGATGGTAATGCCCCTCGCGACGTTCGCCGGGCCGGCCGACCAGAGCACTAAGCTCTGTCAGAACGCGGGCCGGCACCTGTTTAACCGCTCCGACATAACGAAGCATACGTCCGAGAAAATGTGGTTTGAGCGCTTCGCTGCAGGCTTGCAGCCGCGCCCTTTCAATCCGTAGCCCGCCATGGTCACACTTTTCAACCAGGGCCTCCAACTCCCCCAGACGATCATCGACAATCTCAAGATCAGCCGCCAGTCGTAAACCGGTCGCGGCCATCCGTTCCTCGACTCCCGGCCCGCCGAGTTTCCGGACAAGCGGAAGCAATTCCTGACGAATCCGGTTTCTAGTGAAAAGCGGCGAGAAATTACTCTCATCCTGGTTGAAAGCCAGCCCATGTTCGGCCGCGAACGCTTCCAGGCAGGCCCGCGTCAGGGTCAAAAGCGGCCGGCCGATCCGCCCCCGGCGCCGGGGAATGCCTTTGAGTCCACGCAGACCGGTGCCCCGCATGAGATTAAAAAGCATGGTTTCAACCTGATCGGTGGCATGATGCGCCGTCACGATCACCGCTGTCCGCCGCCGCAGAAAGCGACCGAAAAAGGCGTAGCGCGCCTGCCGAGCCGCGGTTTCCAGCGACAGTCGGCGGCTTCGAGCCCGCTCCCGTAAATCATGGGCCTGCCCCAGGACCAAAGGCAGACCATAGTTACGCACCCCTTGAGTCAGCACCAGAAACTCATCGGCGCGGGCCGCAGACCGCAAACCATGATTAAAATGCAGGACCCCGACCGGCACCCCCCTCCGCTGGCCGAAAGCCCGCACCAACTCCAGCAGGACCATGGAATCAAGACCGCCGGAACAGGCGACCCAAACCTCCCGGACCCCGGTCACGGCTAGTAAATCCTCGAGAAAATCAGCGGTCTGCCGGTAGATCATAAGCGACCCTGACCAGATAATGCTCAGGGGCCTCATCCAAAGGATAAACCGTAAAGCGGTACGCACAACCTTCGGCGGCAAAATCATTAATCCAGGCAACCAGCAGAGAAGGCGGCACCAAGAGGCGCAATTCGAGTTCGAGCAGGCCGGCCGCCAGAGCCTGCAGGGTTACCTCCCTGACCGTGCGCAAGGCCGACAACCGTTCACGGAAAACGGCGACATCGGCCGGCCGCCGAAAACCCTGACAGCGCAGAACCATTCTCGCATCCAGCTCACGCGGCAAGAGATAATCCCTGGTCAGACGATCAAGGCAGTTCTTTTGCACCTTCAGGTTAAGTTCCGCCGTTAATTGCTCCAGGCCGCTGACATAGTCTGAACCAATGACCTTCGCCTCGACCGGCATCAATCTGGTAATCCGCAGGTTGCGCAGATCGACAAAAGCCATTTCGGCCCGGCTGCGCCAGAATGATTTACCGAGACTGACAATGGGCTCCTCACTGACCTCCGCGGCCCGGGCAAGGATCAGTAATTCACCCGGCAACAGATCCTGAAACCATTCCACCCGGGGTTGCGAAGCACCGGCAACCTGATCTTTTTCCAGAACCAGCTCACAGAGCTGGACCAAGTCCGGAGAAAGATTCTCAAAACGGTGCAAGCTGAAACCATAAAGCAGCAATTCCTGTTGCAAGCCACGGAACAAGACCGAGGCTTCCAGGGCCGGGAACTGGACGACGGAACCGGCCACAGCCTGACCCTCAACTCCGGACGGGGGCAGCAGAACCAAAGTCAGCTCCTCTACCTGACGTTTTTCACCGCCTTCAATATGCCTCAGGGTTTCACTGAGCAAATCAGTCTGCAGCTCCACCTGAAGTTCAATCCAGTAAAGCTCGCCCAGCGCCCCTTCATTCTGAATCGCGTAACTCTTGACAAAAGATTCCCGGCGGGCAAAAATCTTTTCCTGGAGCGAGGGTTCAAGTTCACGGCTGACCGCAAGCTCCTCATAGAGATAACGCTGCAGAACCTTGCCCAGGGCATCGGCAACCGCTTCCGCCCTAGCGGTTTCAACCCCTTTTCCCAGAAGGGCCTGTCCATCCCCGGTCATAACCACCATTTTCGCCGGTAACGCCCCCGGCCGGAAACAGGTGGCCAGCAGGATGCAGACGCTCCAAAACCACCAGGTTTGCACCTTTTTCACTCGTTTCCTCCACGCGCTGGCCTTTCGTTCAGCCTTTTTTCACGTTCCTGAACCAGCTTATCGACATGACGGGTCAAAGGCTCATGCATGGCCTCGGGCAGAAGACTGATCACCATCCGACCGGAAATCAGAAGACGAGGCAACAATCGGCCTCCGGAGGTACATGAGTTATCCGGGCCCCAGAAAAAAATTACTAGAAAAACAATCACCAGCACCAGGATGGCGCCTTTCAAACCACCCAGCAACAACGCCGGGATCCGACTTACCGGCCCGATGGCGCCACCGGCCATATTTGACTTGATGATCAGGTAAACCAGGAAAAAGGCCGCGATGCCTACTGCGTAAAGCATTAAAAAAGCAATAAATCCGGTAACCTCCTGATCATGCAAAAGAGGCTGTAAGGTCTCGGCTCCGGAGAGATAGAAATGTGACGCCAAAAGGATGCCGAGCAGCACGCCGAGCAGGGCCACCAGCTCCGCCAGCAACCCCCGGACATAACCCAGATAGGCTCCGCCGACAATGACTCCCAGAATAACCACATCAAGCGCGTTTATCACTACGTTCTCCTTTCCGGTAAAAATATTCGACAACTCGGTCCGGCCGCATTCAACCAAGCTCGCGGTGCAGATCTTTTCGCATAACGGTCATGGCCGCCAAGTGAGCACTGTAAATCAGGCCGCCAAAACCGAAACCGGGCAGATTATGCCAGCCGACCTGATAAAAACGACAGTAACTTCCCTGCAAAGGAAGAAAACCGGCCCCCATCATGGCCGGCTGTCGCGCCTGCCAGCCCCAGTGGTCGCCGGTCTCCCATTCCCAGCCGCAAGCGGCCGGGGAAAAACGGTAATGAGCCTTTCCGGTACGCGTCTCCGCCGGGGCTGAATACAGATTTTTCGAAAAATCAGGGCCACAATCCAGCTGATAATACCCGACGCCGTCGGACTCTGCGTTTTCATCCACGCTTTTGCGCCGGCAGACAAAGCCCGGAGCATCAAGCATAAACTGTCTGCGGAAATCGCGCCGCCGCTGCGGCGGAGAAATTTCCCGCGCCAGAGCCCCGGGATCAGCATCCGCCAGAAAAACCGTGGTCCGACAGGAAACCTTCTGGTTGGCGCCAACCCCAATAAACCATTTCCCGTCAAACACCGGAAACCAGTCTTCGCTGCTTCGGCAGGCTCCCCGCGCCAGCAGATCCCCGACCAGCCGCTCCCGCAACTGCCGTAAACCAATCCACACCTCGGGCGCGAGTAAGGTTCTGAGGCCATAAGCGTAAGCCAGCAGCGGCGGATCGGCAAAACGCTGCAAGGCGGTCAAGGGGGTCAGAGCCGACCAGAGCTGTTCCTCCGCCTCCGGCAGGTCAAATCCGGCCAGCCACTTTCTCAGGGTTTGCCCACGATTTTCACGAAGCTTCTGCTCCGTGATCAGAACGCGCAACATCCGCCAGATGCCCGCGATGGAGGCGACCGGCATTTCCAGACCCGCGTCCATCAGGCGGTCAATCACCCGGTACAATTCATCCAGCTCAGTCCAGGCCCCGCTTGGGAAAATCGCGGCTCCCCGGCCCGCGAGCTCCGTGAGGCGACCCGCAGCCCCTTCCCGGCCCGCGAATTTCCAGGAAAAGATTTCCGCCGGCGGCGCTGAAGGCGGATCAGACAGCAATTCAGACAACAGCCGCGCCGGGCAGCCGCGGACAACCGGAAGCAGAAATTCTGGCTCCGAATTTTGCTGGAAACGCGGCGGCAAAAACATGACCCGACAGCCCTGTCGTGCCAAAAAAGCCGCCGCCAGCATGGGACCCAGTTCGCCCTCGCGACAAACCACCTCGAAATCTACCTTCATTTCAATCAACCGCCGTTTCAAGAAGGGTGATTTTTCGCTCCCGGCAATCAAACTTCATGTCCCCGCCTTGCGGAAAAATAAAGCTTTGCGAACAGTGACCATACTGAAAACCAATCAGGACCGGAAAATCGTCCCCGGCAAAAAAATCCCTCAGAAAATCCCTGAGCAAAGGTTCTTCCGCCGGAGCGGGCAGGTCGAAATTTCCACAGACCACCGCCGCCGGCGAGGCAAAAACCCCGGCCAGACGTAACTGAGTCAAAGCCCGATCAATGCGGTACAAAGACTCACCCCGATCCTCAAGAAAAATAATCTTTTCCGCAAAATCGGGCAAAAAACCGGTCCCCGCCAAACTCGAGATTAACGTCAGCGTCCCCCCCAGACAGACACCGGAGAAAACTCCCGGACGCAGGTAGATAATCTTTTCCGATTCCAGATAGGGGGAAAGCAGCGCCTCGCTCGAGGCCCCCGCCAGGCCCTTGGTCAACCCCCACAGGAGTTCACTGTTGACCATTCCCGGGCGGGCCATTTCTACCGCCAGCATGGGGCCGGAAAAGGTGATCAACCCGATTTTCCCCCACAGGGCCAGCTGAAGAGAGGTCAGATCGCTTCCCCCGATGATTATTTTCGGATAACGGGCAAAAAGGGCATAGTCCAGCAGCGGCAACAAGGGCAAACAGCCGTAACCGCCGCGGGCCGCGAGCAGCCCCTTGACCTGCGGATCAAGCAACAGCCTCTCGAGATCCGCCAGCCGGTTGCGACAGCTGCCGGCCAGATGATAAAGACGATCGTATAGGTTCTTCGCCGTCTGACTTACAAAACCGGAACGGGCCAAAAACGCCCGCCCTTTCTCGACGCATTCAGGCCGCACCGGACTGGCCGGAGCAAAAATTCCGAGACAGTCTCCGGAGCGCAGGGTTGAGCCCTTCAGAGCTTTAATTTTCACCTGTGATTTCATCTCCATCGACAACTGCAACCACTGCACCGGCTCCGTCCCACTGACAACTAGGCCTGCCCAACTAAAACCTGAAAACACCTCGGCCCGCCTGAAATCCAAATCGGTGTCCGACTGTCTTCCTGGGCCGAACAAACACCAAGCAGCCTTAGCAAAACAATTGACAAAAGTCAAAAATTATATTAAGTCCCTCAAATAATTGGATATTTACGTTGCTATAATCTGGTTTTAATCTTGCCCTGAAAAGGTGCTTTTCCGGGCTTTACCGACTAAGTATTTTACAAAATTGATTAAGAAATCAGGCTTTTTCAGCAAATTGAAGGGTGCCTTCAGCCGGGCCAGAAACCCGGACGCCGACATTTCCGATCAAGTTATTATCGGTCTTGAAGAGCAACTCAAGGAAAACCCCAATAATTTTCGCCTGCGCCTTAAACTGGCCGACACCTGTCTGTCTCGGGGAAAACGCGACAAGGCCCTGGATGAATATTGTAAAAGCGCCCGACTTTATCTGAAAAACGATTTTATTCCCTTAGCCATCGCCACCTATAAGAAAATTCTCTCCGAAGAGCCGAAACACCTGGAAGCAAACCTTGAGCTGGGCCGTATCTACAAACAAAAGAAACTCAATGCCGATGCCACCGCCCACTACCTTCAGGCATTCAATGTCTACCGGGAAAACGACCGTCCGAATGAAGCCCTGGAGGTACTGGAAACGATTATCGAAACAGCTCCAGACAAAGAGCCTTACCGACTGCTTTTACGGGAACTATTTCCGGAATACCAGGAAAGCGCCAAAAGCATTTATTCAGATATCATCATCACTCACAAATCCCCCGAAAAGAATGGCGGGATGTCTGCCGCGGAGCCGACCGACGCAGATGATTTTTTTGACCTTGGCGCAGAACTGGGAGAAGAATTCGACGAGTTCTCGATTGCCAGCGAAAACCTGGAATCATTCGGGCAAGGGGCTCCCAATCACGGCGTCGAAGAAATTTTCCAAACCATGAAAACAACCCGAGGGAAAGACCGTCAGGATTCTGAAAACGATAAATTCCATTACAATCTTGCCCTGGCTTACAATGAGCTGAAAATGCCGGAACAAGCGTTGCGGGAAAGTGAGGAGGCGCTCAAGTCCGTCAGCTTTCGCCTTCCCACGCTGCTCTTGCGCAGCCGGATATTCCTGCATCAGGGAGCCTACTCCTCAGCCCTGTCGCAAATCCAGCAAGGTCTGCTGGAAAAAGGGCTGACCCGGAATGATTTTCTGACTTTCAAACATCAGCTGGGACAGATCCTCAAGGAAATGGGGCACTATCAGCAGGCGCTGGAAGCGCTGCACGAAGCCTACACCCTCGATCCAGACAACCAAAGCCTGGCCGGGGAAATCGAAGAACTGGAAAACCTGACCCGCTCCCCGTCGATGTAGGGTACAATCAAGAAGCCTCACCGCTTCTGTAAAAGACAAACGGCAATAAACTCAAAGGTGTTGCGACAAAGCGTTTTTTTTTAATTTACAGAGAATTTCGAGGCCATAAGCGACCTAATCTTGGTTGTTTTTCGCTTCGAAGCTCCTTATTCAGTCCGCCGGTTTGATTTTTTG
>DSCM01000008.1 GCA_011049115.1 Pseudomonadota bacterium | reverse complement strand
CTGCAGCTGCAGCTGCAGCCGGTCATAAAGCCCGGGGAACTGATCTTCACTCAGCCACGGTCCCCGCTCCCGAAGCCGGCGACAGCGATGGCGGACGAAGATGAAAAAAATCAGCAGCAGGCCGCAGGCCAGGCCGAGAGCGGAGCTGGGGGAAAAAAGTTCCGCCAGGCGCGGCGGCCGGGCCGTGTAGATGAGAATGACGAAGATATAAAAGATAAAGGATTGATACATGGTTTAGGGGAAAATGTTTACCGGTCGGCGGAAAAGGTTCAGAATATTGCCGGGCACGATACTCCAGCGCGCGATTTTAC
This sequence comes from Pseudomonadota bacterium, assembly GCA_011049115.1. Taxonomy (NCBI): domain Bacteria; kingdom Pseudomonadati; phylum Pseudomonadota; species Pseudomonadota bacterium. The sequence goes on along the minus strand of DSCM01000008.1, from coordinate 16,452 downwards.
CGGCTTCCAGACTGCCGTAATCCCGGTTAAGGTTCAGGGCCCGGGCCGCATTGCGGGTCAAAAGGGCGAGTCCGCTTTCCAGATCAAGTGTGCCGGGGGAAAAAGCGCAGAGAAATTCCAGCTCATGCCAGAGATTGAGATCGTGATTGGAAGTCAGGCTGTCGCTGCCGAGACAGAGATTAATGCCGGCCGCGGCGAATTGTTCCCAGGGCGCCCGGCCGACCCCGATAAAAGCGTTGCTGCGCGGGCACAGACAGACGTTGACCCGGCGGCGGGCCAGGGTTTCGATGTCGTCGGAAACGGGATGGACGCAGTGAATGGCCAGGGTGTGGCGGCTGAGCAGGCCGAGCCGCTCGGCATAACTTATCGGCGAGAGGCCGGGCGGCTTGAAATCCGGGGGCAGGATTCCGGTCTCGCGAAAAAAATCGGCCATTTCACCTCGGCCCCGATCCAGCATTTCGAGCTCGGCCGGGGATTCGGCCAGGTGCAGGGCAAAAGGTTTGTATTCTTTTTGACACCACTTGAAGGCTGCCTGCAGGGTGCTTGCCCGGGTTGAGTAAAAGGCGTGTCCGGCCCGGCAGAAATCCGCTCTTTGCGCCAGTTCGGGGTGGCTGATTTCGGCCGCCGTTGGCGGCAGTGGTATCTGCGCGGAGGCTGTGGTAAAACCGAAATGTTGCACCATGAGCCAGTGGGGGAACGCTTGTTCGTCAAGAAACGCGGTCAGCCGGGCGGCGTGGCGGTCGGCCATGTCGGCCGTAAAAACCGTGCCGCAGTCACGCAGTTCGTCTAAGGCTTGCCGCAGGGCCGTGGTCGTCGGCGGCTCATTGAGATGGGGGACCAGGCTTTTCAGCCAGGCGACAAAACCCCGGCCGCCGCTGGTCCGGCCTTGCAGATGCGAGATTTCAAGATGGGTATGGGCGTTGATCAGGCCCGGGGCCACGGTTACCGGACCCAGATCGATTTCCTGAAAATCGCCCTCATGGCGCAGCTCCCGGTAGCGGCCGACGGCCAGAATACGGCGCTCGGCGGGGTTACTTGTGATCAGCAAACCGCCGTCGTTCAGCGGCGCTTCTCCCGGCCGCAGACTCATAATGACTGCCGCCCGCAACAGTTGGGGGCGAGGATCGTGGTTCATCTCGATTTGGACGGCGCCAAGGCCGTTGGTATGATGACGCTGGTGGCGAGAGGGTCGCGGGTGGGTTGCACCCTGGGCCGAAAATCGCCAAAAGTTAATTTGGAAAAAGTATTATGTCCCCAGTTTTTAAGCTGGGGACATAATACTTTTTTCCTGTTTTTTACGTCTCAGGACAAGTGGAAATCATCCGGACTGAAAACCGAATTCGCAAAACCAGCTTGTAGCACAGATTCAGGGAGAAAGGAAACCCGCGTGGCCGGTTTTTTTATTCATGCCAGTAATGCCCTGGAGGAGCTGGCTCAGGGGCTGGCCGTTTATCTGGGCCGGAAAAAAACTGCGGCGCTGCTGAGCCCGGAAATCGTGATTCTTCCCGGTCGCGGCATGGAGCGCTGGCTTAAATTCTTTCTCGCCCGCCGGCACGGGATTGCCGCCAATCTGAGCTGTCCTTTCCCCCAGACCTTTCTCGAGAAAAACGTGCTGGCTCCCTTACGACGAACCCTGGTCGAGGCCGGCGCGGGCGAGGATGTGACCGCGCCCGACATTCTGCTCTGGCGCATTTTTTTTGCCTTGGCGGATGATTCCCTGACGAGCCGCTTTCCGGAACTTGAACATTATCTAAAAAAAACCGGGGATCAACTTTCCCGCTATCAACTGGCCGCTTCCCTGGCCGATCTTTTTAATCGTTATCTGCTGGGCCGTCCGGAACTCATTCAGGCCTGGGAACGGGGAGAAAATCCGCTTTCCCCTCTGCCGGCCGCGCACTGGCAGAAAGCGCTCTGGCAAAAACTGGTCTCCGCTCGGCCCGGGCTCCATTTCGCGGCTCTGCATCAGCAGGTTAATCGCATCATCTATCCGGAATTTTTTCCGGACCCCGCGCCTTTCGATGTCTCCGTCATCGGCGACAACCTGCCGTCCCGTCTTTTTCTTTTTGGTTTCGCGGCCCTGCCGCCGGTTTACCTGGATCTTTTCAAGGCGCTTGCGCGTTTGACCGAGGTTCATCTTTTTTATCTCAATCCCTGCGCCGAATATTGGGGTGATCAGTACCGGCCGCGGAAAAAAGCGGATTCACGCCCGGAGCCTGCCGCCGGTGGACAAAGTCCGCCTGACCCGGCCGCCGCTGCCGGTCGTCATCCGCTGCTGGCTTCCTGGGGTCGTCTGGGCCGGGCTTTTTTTGAAAATGTGAGCGCGCTTGAGGTTGATTCCTACCGCGAAACCTTCGCGGTACCGGAGGATGTCTTCCTGCTGGCCGCGCTGCAGCGGCAGATTATTTCCCTGGCGCCGCCGCCCGCGCCCCTGCCCCTGGCGGAAAATGATTTTTCCCTGCAGCTGCATCGCTGTCACGGCCGCGCCCGTGAAGTTGAAGTGCTCTACGATACGATTCTGGCAGCCCTGGAGCGGGATCCGAAGCTCGAAGTTGATGACATCTTAGTCCTGGCTCCCGATATCTCGCTGTATGCTCCTTATGTCGAGGCGGTGTTCGGGGCGCGTTCGTCGGGCGACCGGCGGCCCCGGCTCAAATTTTATCTGGTCAGAGAAGATTCCGCTCTGAGGCTGCCCGCGATCCGGATCCTGCTGACCTTGCTGCGTCTGCCGCGTGGTCGTTACAGCCTGCGGGAGCTGTTTGAACTGTTCAGTCAGGATCTGGTGCGCGGTCGTTTCGGCGTTCCGGAAACCGAGCTTGAAATCCTGGGCCTGCGGCTGCGCCAGGCGGCGATCAGTTGGGGCTTGGATGAAGCTTTTCGTCTGGAGACGGTTGGCGTCGAGTTTGCCGAACATTCTCTTGACTGGGGGCTGGAACGGTTGCTCGCGGGCTATGGCCTGGCCGGTGACGGAGTCAATCGGAACGCGATTGAAGAAAACGAACTCTGGCCCGCGCCGCCGGCTTCAGGCCTGATGCCGTTGGCCGGGATGGAAGGGGCCGAGGCCCTGGCTCTCGGCGCTTTCTGCGCTTTTGTCGCGGCCCTCAAGGACACTCGGGAGCGCCTGCGCCGGTCTCTGCCCCCTGAAGGCTGGCGCCGGGAACTTGAAACACTGCGCCGGGATTTTATGGCTTGTCCCGATAACGCCGCCCTTGAAGAATCCGGTCTTGGCCTTCTGGAGCAGGTGTTGTTTGAGCTCGGCGAGTCCTGGGACCGGGCCGCAGCGGCCCCGGCCGAGGATTCAGGTCTGGAAGTCGAAACCCTGATCGCCATCCTGGAGCAGCGTTTGCTCAGGCTTTCCGCCACCGCCGCCGTCGGCCTGAATGGGGGCGTAACTTTTGCCTCGATGCTGCAATTGCGCGCGGTTCCGGCGCGCATGATCTGTCTGCTCGGTCTTAATGACGGAGAATTCCCTCGGGGAACGAGACCGCCGTCCTATGATCTGATCGCCGCCCGGCCGCGCCCCGGGGATCGGACCGACCGCGACGAGGATCGTTATCTTTTTCTGGAAACCCTGCTCGCGGCACGCCGGACCCTGGTTTTGAGTTTCTGCGGCCGGGACCCCGGGGATAACCATCCGCGACCGCCGGCCGTGGTGGTCGGCGAGCTCATCGACTATATCGATGAATATTTCTCTTCTCCGTCCGCCGCGGCGGCGGCCCACGCGAGCTTGCTTTTTGATCATCCCCCGCAACCGTTCAGCCGACGTTATTTTAGGCCCGGGGAAACTGGAAACGGCCCCGAGCTTTTTTCCTACGACCAGAGTCAGGCCGCGGTCGCTACGGCCCTGGCCGGTCCGCCTTCGGAAACCGCGAGCGGACTGGCGACGGTTTTGGCTGAAAAACGTCCCGAGCGTCTCGAACTGGCGGAGCTGGAAAGCTTTTTTGTCAATCCGGTGCGTTTTTTTTTCAAGCAACGTCTCGGTCTGCTGGCCGAAATCAGGGTGCGGCAGGAATTTGACGAAAGTGAGCCCTTCGTGTTGGAACCCCAGGTCGCCTATCAGCTGCACGACGAGATGATCGGCTGGCTGTTGCGCCGGCGCCGGGAGGAGAGGGCCGATCCGGACGCCGTCCGCCGGGAGCTGGAAAGGCGTTTTGTCGCGGCTGGACGGTTGCCGCTGCGGGTTCCGGGGAAAATGGCTTTTCGCCGTTGCGTGCAGGACGCGCTGGCGCTGGCCGCGCGCCTTGATCCTTGCTGCGCGGTTTATCTGGAGCCTACGGACTGTTTGTTGCAGCTGCCGCTAAACGGCGCGCGGCTGCAACTGTTCTGCCGCTTTGCTTCACTTTATCGCGGCGAGGACGGTCTCTGCCGGCAGATTCTGTATCGTCCCGCCCGTGAAATCACGGAGCGTGACCGGGTCAGAACCGCGGTTTGGCATAAAGCTCTGGAAATGGCCGTTCCGCTGCCGAGGGTGCCGGAAGTTCTGGAAACCCGCTTTCAGGCTTTATTCGAAAAAGGGCTGCTGGTGCGCGCGCTCAACCCGAAGGCGGTGGTACAGGCTGATTTCGAACTGCTTCTGACTACCTTTTGCGAGGGTCTGCGGCGGCCCCTGCCTTTTTTACCGGCCCTTTCCCTGCCCTGGTACGAAACCTTTTGTAAAAAGGTTGAAAAACTGGGAGAACAGGGGGCGTTCAGGGCGGCTTGTTTCAAGTCGCAAAGCCTGTTGGCCGGGGAAAGAAATCATGCGGTTCGTGATCCTTCCTTTAATTTCTGTTTCGGCGATCGTTTCGGCGAGAAAAGTTTCTGGGAAGATTTCGCCGCGCTGGCCCGCCGTCTGGGCCCCTTGTTCATGGGGTAGAAGAGAGACCCTGAAGCGGGAAAAGAGTTTTTATGTTTTGTGAATATGATATCACCGCATATCCGCTGGATCAGGGCCGGGTCCTGATTGAAGCGGCGGCCGGATCGGGCAAGACCTATACGATTCAGTTTATTTTTCTGCGGCTTTTGCTGGAGCGCGACGATCTGCGGCCCGCCGGAATACTGGTGGTAACCTTTACCGAAGCCGCGACCGAAGAACTCAAGGATAGAATTCGTGACATCCTGCGCCAGGCCTCGCGCCGATTGGGAAATATCGCGCTGGGCGCGGCGGTGGGTGAAGATGATCTAGGTCGGGTGCTGAACCGGGCCTTGGCGCGGCCGGGGCTGAATCTGCCGCGCCTGCGCGAACGCCTGCACGGCGTCCTGGCGGCCTTTGATGAATTGGTGATTACCACCATTCATGGTTTTTGTAACCGGATTCTGAACGATTACGCCTTTGAGTGCGGGCGGCGGGGCGGCCTTGAACTGGTCCGGGAGAACCGCTCATTTTTAAAACAGGTAGCCGAGGATTACTGGCGTCGAACCTTTTATGAGGGCCGCCCGGTGCTGGCGCAAACGGTCGTCGCCCAGGGTCTGACGACCGAGGACTTGTACGCGCTGGGCGCGTTGCTGGATCAGGATCCGGAGCTGGCTTTTCTGCCGGAACAGCCGGAACATGCGAGCTGGGCGGAAGACCTTCAGGCTTACGGCACGGTTCTGGAAAAGCTGGAGCGGGTTTACACGTCCGCTTGTCGTCAAGGGTTGGCGCGGCTGCAAACCGAACGTGACGCCATTGAGCGGGCCCTGTTTGCCGACCAGGCGCTGAAAAAAAATCTCTGGCGGCCGGAGAACTTCGCCGAATATGCCGAGGCCCTGGCTGAACTGCTGGCGGCGGCCGACTGGCTCGATGAGAACGGACTGGCGCTGCTTGAACGTTTTACGAACGCGGGTCTGGAACGGCGGCTGAAACAAAAGCGGTTGCGGCCTGAGCATCCTTTTTTTGACTGGGCCCAGGAACTGTATGCCGTGGTTCAGGATTACCATGTCACGGCGGCGGCTTTGCTGGTCGCCGTCAAGCGTGATTTTATCGCCTACGCCAGTGGCCCGGCGGGGCTGGAAGCCTGTAAAAGAAGGGCGCACCAGCAGGGTTACAGCGATTTTCTTACCGGCCTGCGCCAGGCTCTGACGGGCGCGGCCGGACGGGTTCTGCGGCGGCTGACCGGAGAGCGCTTCAAGGTAGCCCTGGTGGACGAATTTCAGGATACCGATCCGGTCCAGAATACGATTTTTAATGCTCTTTTTCGGCAGCCCGGCCTGCTTTATTATCGTATCGGCGATCCGAAACAGTCCATTTATGGTTTTCGCGGCGCCGATATCTTTTCTTACCTGGAGGCCGCTCGGGAAAACGATCAGCGGCGCGCCACCCTGGATTGTAACTATCGGTCGACCCCGGAGCTGCTGCAGGCGCTCAATTATCTTTTTCAGGGGCCTTCTCCCTTTTTACTTGACGGCATTGATTATCGGCCCATGCGCAGCGGGGGTCCGGCCCGACTGCAGCTTTTTATCGACTCCGAACCGGCCGCGCCGCTTACCTTCTGGCATCTGCCCGGAGAAGATTCGCGTCCGCTTTCCTCCTATGAGGCCGGCAGCCGCATCAGCGGCGCGGTCGCGGATCGTTGTGTTGAACTTCTACGGCTGGCCCGGGAGGAAAACCGCAGCGGCTGGCGGGCCGAACTCGTCGAAACCGAAAGCGGTCGGCGCCGTCCTCTGCGAGCCTCGGATATTGCCGTGTTGACCTCCACCAATCGGGAAGCGAAACAGCTCTGGGAACTTTGTCTGGCCCGGGGACTGCCGGCCCTGGTGACGGCGACCGGCGATCTCTGGCGAAGCCGCGAAGCCCGCGATCTGTTCCTTTTCCTGCGGGCTGTCCTGGCCCCGGATAACGATCGTTATCTTGCGACCGCTCTGGGGACCTGTCTGCTGGGTCTGTCCGGCGCTCGTCTGGCGGCCTTTCATGAAACCCCGGAAGGCGGCGGTTCATCGGCGGCGGAGCCCTGGCGCGCCGAGTATGAAGCCTGGCGTGGGGCTTTTTTTCAGGGTCGTGAGACCTGGCGTAAACATGGTTTGCCGGCCCTGCTCTCCACGTTTCCGGATTTTACCGGCGTGGAGCCGCGGCCCGAGACCGCCAGGGAGTTTCCTCTGCATCTGGCCAGGGGGCGAAAGGGGGAAAGGGCGCTGACCAATTTCCTGCATCTGCGTGAGGTGCTGCATGAGACCGAACGGGAAAATCTTTTTTCACCGGCCGCTTTGTTGCTCTGGTTTGAGCGCCGGCTTGAGGAGGGGACAGACGGTGAAAAAAAGGAATCTGAACTGAAACTTGAAAGTGAAGCCGACGCTATTCGTATCATGACCGTGCATAAAAGCAAGGGCCTTGAGTTTCCCGTGGTTTTCGCTACCTTTTTGTGGTCGCGCGGCTTCAGTCCCGGTAACGGAAAAAATTTGCGCGGTTCCTTTCATCAACCTCGTCCCGAAGGTGGGTTTCGGCGTTGTCTGGATCTTTCCGCCAGATCCGACCCGATGATCGGCGAGGTGGTTGCGGCCGAGGAACTGGCCGAGCAGCTCAGACTTTTTTACGTGGCCGTGACTCGGGCCGTGACCGCGCTCTATCTGGCCTGGCCGCAGACCCGGAACAGTGGGAAAACGGCGCTGATGTATCTGCGCCGCCCGCCCCGGAATGAAGCTGAACGGCGGGAGTTTCTGCTGAACGGGGCCGCGGCCGCCAGCTCGGAGCTGATCAATGACGAGCGCTCTCGGCGTTGGGAAACGGCGCCCGGGATAGTCGGGGCCATTCCCCAAGAACAGGGCCTTTGTCTGACGGCGGAGACTTTCGGGCGGCCGGAAGTATTCCGGGCGCGAAATTTTACCCGGCCGCTGCTTCCTGCGGCCGGCATTTTAAGCTTTTCCCGGTTGACCGGGGCGGAGCGGCAGAGCTTCAGCGCCGCTTCCAGACCGGCGCCGCCGGCGGCGGGCGCGGCTCCGGAATGTTCAGCGGCCTCGCCGCTGGCCGCTTTTCCGGGCGGCACGGCAACCGGCAACGCCGTGCATGAAATTTTTGAAAAGATCGATTTTTCTCTTTTCGCGGCCGCCGGCAAACAGCCGGAGGGAACGCCGCGCACGATTATCCGCCGGGCCCTGGAACGTTTCGGGCTGGGGGAAGGGGACGCTGCCGCGCCCGCAGCGGACGGCGGCAGCCGGCGGGAACGTTTGCTTCTCAAGCTTCTTGAACTGGTTCTGCAGACTCCGCTGCCGGGGCCGGATGGCGCTTTCCGGCTTGCCGACCCCGCTCTGGAACGGGTGCGGGAAATGGAATTCTGGTTGCCGCTGGCGGCTTTTCCGCCAGCTGAAAAACTGACGGCGCTTTTTAAATCCTCGGGGTTGCCGGCTTTTTCGCATCTGCCCCGGGAACAGCTTGAGCGCTGGCGTTTCAGCTTTGCCGGGTCCCAACCGGAACGCGGATTTCTCAATGGTTACATCGACCTGGTGTTTTCTTATCGGGGACGTTATTATCTGCTGGACTGGAAAACCAATAATCTGGGTCCGAGCTGGGGCGATTATAGGGCCGCGGCCCTGCAACAGAATATCCTTGAGGAAGATTATCTTCTGCAGTACCATCTTTACCTGATCGCCTTGCATCGTTTTCTTGCCGCCCATCTCGTCGACTATGACTATGACCGGCATTGTGGCGGAGTTTATTATCTATATCTGCGGGGAATTAACGGTAATGACGCCGCGACCGGGGTTTTTTACGACCGCCCGTCCCGGTTTCTGGTCGAAACCCTGGCCCAAATGGTCTGCGGCGACCCGGTTGGGCCTTGAGCGTCGTATTAGCCAAACGGCCTGTGTTGGTGTTTATTACGAGTCCGGCAAACATCGCCGACTCGCAAAAAGGAAGCGCGAATGGCGTGTGAAGAGATAGCCCGGCTTGAAGCTCTGGTGACTCCCGGGCCTTTTGATTATATAGATATTCATTTCGCCCGGCTGGTCTGTCGTCGAGCCGGGGATGAAAGCTGTTGGCCTCTGTATCTTGCGGCTTTGCTGGCGGGCCATGTGGTTAACCGGCGGCGTCAGGTCTGTTTGCCGTTGCGTGCTCTGCCGTCGGATCTGGCGGCCTGGCTGGGCCTTGCGGAGGACGTGGAAACTGATGTCGTCCGGGCTTCGCCGACGGCAGACGAGGCGTTTCTTGCCCCGGAGTTTTTTTACGATGTGACCCGCTTTGCGGAGGCGGAGAGGCCGGGCGATGATTTGGCCCCGGGGCTGGAGTGGCCACCGGACTGGGAGAATTTTCTGCGCGCCCATCCCGCGGTCGCCGGTCCTGAGGAAGCCTTTTCGCGGCGGCAGCTGCTGGTTCTTGACGATGACGGCCGTCTTTATCTGCAACGCTACTACGAGGCTGAGCAGCGGCTGGCGGGCTTGATTCGGCAACGGCTCGCGGTCGCGCCCCGGCCTCTGACGCCGGAGCCGTTTTTCCGGGAAAACTTAGCGCCGCGTTTTCTCGGCCCGGATGACAGCTTGCAGGCCGCGGCGGTCTGCGCCGGCTTGCGGAATCGTTTTACGTTGATCAGCGGAGGGCCGGGGTGCGGTAAGACCGCGGTGCTGGCCGCGATCGCGGCCTTGGTGGCGGCGGGTGACCCAGGTGCCCGGATGGCGCTGTGCGCTCCGACCGGCCTGGCCCAGGCCCGGCTCCGCCAGGCCCTGCTGGCGGAGCTTGAGGCTTTCGTCTGTCCCTTGGAGCTGCGGGAAAGATTGAGCCTCCTGCCCGCGACCACAATTCATCGTTTGTTGGGCTATCGGCCGGGAGCGGGCTACCTTTATCATCGCGACCATCGCCTGCCTTTTGACCTGTTGATTGTCGACGAGGCTTCCATGGTGCCGTTGGCCCTGATGGCGGCCTTGTTCGCCGCGCTGCCGGATGAATGCGCGGTGATTCTTTCCGGGGATCGTTACCAATTGGCTTCTGTCGAGGCCGGAGCGGTTTTTGCCGAACTTTGCTCGGCGGCCGGCGCTAACTGTTTTTCCCCGGCTTTCCTGGCTGACTTTAGGACTCTGACGCAAACGACCCGCCCCGGCCTGCCTGCGACCCGGGAACATTGCCTGCAGGATCACCTGGTTGAGCTCAAAAAAAGTCATCGGTTTTTGCCGGGTGGGGAAATTGACCGTCTGCAACGCGCCCTGCTGGCTGCAGCCGAGGATCAGGGTTTTGCCGAGCTTTGCCGCAGCCACAGCGCCGGTGAAATCGCCCTTTGCCGGTTGCCGCCGGGAAACGCCGCGGCCGAGTCTGCCCGTCGGCGCCTGGCGGAGCTTACAGTCTTACTGGCGGGTCGGGAAGTTCCCCTGGCGGCCTTTGCCGAGCTTGATGAGTTGTCTTTGGCCTTTGCTTTTCTGGAAAGCTTCAGGGTTCTGGCTCCGTTGCGCCGGGGGCCCTGCGGCGTCGATAACCTCAATCGTCTGCTGCCTGCGGTCTTTGGTTTACGGCCCCAGGGCCTCTATTACCAGGGACAGGCTCTGCTGATGGTCAATAACGCTCCGCAGCTGGGGCTTTTTAATGGTGATGTCGGGCTGGTCCGGCCCGATGCGGCGGGAAGACTGAAGGTCTGGTTTAAAAGGACGGATGGTGATTTCGCCGTCTTTTCCCCTCGGCGTCTGCCGGCCCACGAAAACGCTTTCGCGCTGACCGTGCATAAAGCTCAGGGTTCGGGTTATAATCGGGTCGTGCTTTTTTGGCCGGAACATGATACACCTTTTCTGACCCGTGAAATGATGTATACAGCGGTGACCCGGGCGGCGAGCAAGCTTGAAATCTGGATGCCGGGAAAGGACCGCGCCGCACTGATCGCGGGCCTTGAACGGGCTCGTTGCCGCCGGGTCGAGCGCCCCGGCGGCTTACGCCACAGTCTTGGTTTTTGAGGAGGGAAGTCTCCGTTGGTTTTGGGCCGCGACCGTGGGCTCTGTTACCCGGAAATGGACGGCTTATGTCAAAGGCCGGGGTAGTTCGGCTTTTTAACCGAAGGTGGAATATAATTTATGAAACATCGCCTGATAAGCCTGGAAAAGGTCCTTTTATTATTGTTTATTGCTCTGCTCGGCGGAGCCTTCTTCTTTGTTTTTCATGATCCCGAACCCTTCCGCGAGGAAATAAGGGTTGAAAACAAAGCGGCCCCGGCGGCCGCCGGGCAAGGGCTTTCCCCGCGACCTTCAAATTTGTCCCATGTTTCACCGCCGGAGGTGGCTCCGGTTGCGCCCGTGGAGTCACGGCCTGAGCCGCAAGCGCCGCCGGCGGTTGTGTCGCCGGAAGTTAAAACCCCGAGGGCTGATTTCGGTATTCAGGGCGTGGTCTTTGTCAGGGCCAGCGGCTTGCCGCTGGCCAACTGCGAGGTCGCTTTTCTTGATCACCGGGTGTTGACCGACAGCCGGGGGGAGTTCAGTTTCTGGCAGACGGAGGGGGTCGGAACCCTGCGTTTTTCCTGTCAGGGTTATCGGTCGCGAATGATAAAAAATTTTCGCATCGGGGCGGGAGACTTTTTATCCCATCTCGAGGTGTTTATGGCCGAGGTGGATGATCCCGAACCCGGCCGGATAGAGGTTAACGGCATCAGCGGCCGGGTTTACGACCAACTCAGCGGGGCTCCACTGGCCGGGGCCAGAATCGTCGTCGGCGCTTCCCAGACGAAAACTGATGCCGCCGGCTTTTTTGAGCTTTGGGGCAATGACAGTGGTCTGGTGACGATGCTGGTTTCCACGGCTGAACATGTCAGTGAGATGGTTTCCGGAATCGATTTTGATAATCGCAACCATCCTTATTTCTTTGAGATTTTTCTGGAAAGAAAACCGGCCGATGGGCAACCGCGTCTGGCGCTGGTCGGTATCGGCGTGCGGATGGTTAAAAGTGAACGGGGTTACGAAATCGCCGACATTCTGGCCGATTCGCCGGCGGCCCGGGAAGGCTTGCTTACCGGTGATCGCCTGCTCGCGGTAGACCGTCTGGCGGTGGATGATTTTTCCTTGCAGGAGGTGGTAGAACTGATTCGGGGGCAGGCCGAGGAACCGGTAACCCTGATGGTCGAACGCGAGGGTAATCTCATCGAAGTGGTCTGCGTGCGCGAGCGGGTGCTTTATTGAAGCGTCGCTTTTTTCCTGGCTTCCTTGTCCTGGTAGAGATTCAGGTCGGCGGCCTTTTTAAGATCATCGGCCCCGGCCGCCGGAGTTGACGGAAAGGATGCGAGTCCAGCGCTCATCTTAATTTCCAGGGGTTTACCGCAGTCGCTTTTAACCTGGGTCAGCGCCGCCAGACGCCGCAATTTTTCAATGATCAGCCGAGCATGCTCCAGGTCGGTGTCGGGGAGAATGATCGTGAATTCGTCGCCCCCGTAGCGCAGACCGGTATCGTGGCGGCGAATGTTATCCTTGAGCAGCTTGCCGGTTGCGGCCAGGACCCGGTCTCCGGCCGTATGCCCGAACTGGTCATTGATCTGTTTGAAGTCGTCCAGGTCGATCATAATCAGGCTTAAAGGGTGATTGTAGCGCTGGGCCCGGGCGAATTCCAGCGGTAGAATCTCATCCATGGCGCGGCGGTTATAGAGACCGGTGAGTTGGTCGGTACGCATTAGTTTGCGCAGCTGAGTCATCAGCAGACTGTTTTCGATTACCGTGGCCAGTTTGCGGCCCAGGCTTTCGACCGCGTCAGTGGCGGTTCCTGGGACGAATTTTTTCGGGTCGGGGCTGGCCAGATTAAGCAGACCGAGAGCCCGTCCCCGGCTCAGCATCGGGATCAGGGCGTATGAACCGATGGGCAGTTTTTCCAGGTTGGCTTTTTCCGGCAGGCTTTGCAACGCTTCATTGTAACCATTTGAGATAAAAGGTAAATTTTCCGGAAAGAAGCGCTGATAATCCTCTTTGCTGATAAAGCTCAGACCCGGCAGGCTCTGCGGTTCATCGTCGTTCGCAGCGTGGGTTGAGATCATGATCTGCTGCCCTTTCAGGCTGACGACACTCTCGATATTGCCGATCAGGGAAAGCCCGGCGATGGGAATTGAGAATTCATCCTTTAACAGCTTTTTGAGCTCCTGAAGCATGTTTTCAAGATCAACGGCCTTGAGCACTCTATCTTCCAGCTCGGCGAACTTCCTGTGCTGCAGTTCTCGTTCGCGGGCCAGTTGTTCAATGGTTGCCAGAGTGCGTCTAAGTTCCTGATTGCTGTCCCGGAGGTCCTGGTTTTCCTTGAATATTTTTTCAAAAAGAGCTTTATTGGCGTCAATGACAATGTTTTTTGGGTTTGCTTCGGAGCTCATCTTTTTCTCTTATTCCGGCATGGTCTGAAAGGTTACGAGAGGGCATTTCCGGCAGCGTGGTTGTCGAAAGCGGCAGAAATTTTTGCCGCATTCGACCAGCAGGGCGTGAAACTCATTAAAAAGGGCCGGATCAGGCGGCAACCGGCGGCTGAAAAAATCCTGAGCCTCCCGGTAGCCGGCCGTTTCCGGCAGCCAGCCGTGGCGTTTGCAGATTCTTAAGGTATAGGCATCGATCACAAAAAGCGGACGGGCAAAGGCGTAAAGGAGAATACTGTCAGCGGTCTCCGGTCCGATGCCCGTTAAATTGAGAAACCACTCTTGTAAGGCGGGGGTGGTTTTTTGTTGGAGTCGGTCGAAGCCTCCGGCCTCAAGAAAGGCCGTCGCTAGGGTTCTGAGCCGCGTGCTTTTCTGGCGAAAATATCCGGACGGGCGCAAATCCTCCTGCAGCTCGCTCACTGGCGCCGCAGCAATGGCCGCCAGTGAGAGCCGCTGCCGCCAACGCAGATTGTCAAGGGCTCTTTCCACATTTTTCCAGCTGGTGTTCTGGGTCAGCAGGGCGCCGATGATCATCTCTTCCGGCCCTTCGGCCGGCCACCAGTGGCGCGGGCCGAAGGCGGCCAGAAGACAGTTGAAAACGTCTTTCAGATCGCAGGGTTCAGACATCCTGTAAAGCGGCTTGGGCGGCGGCTAGCCGGGCGATCGGAACGCGGAAGGGTGAACAGCTGACATAGTCAAAAGCCGTGCGATGGCAGAATGCTATGGAAGCCGGTTCGCCGCCGTGTTCGCCGCAGATACCGATTTTGAGCTCGGGCCGGGTTGTGCGCCCGCGCATGACTCCGATTTCCATCAGGGCCCCAACCCCTTCGATATCAATTGAGACAAAGGGATCTTGGGGGAAAATTTTCTGTTCGATATAAGCGGGCAGAAACTTGCCGGCGTCATCGCGGCTCAGGCCGTAAGTGGTCTGGGTCAGATCGTTGGTGCCGAAGGAGAAAAACTCGGCCTCTTCGGCGATGACAGCGGCGGTCAGAGCGGCCCGGGGCAGTTCGATCATGGTGCCGATCAGATAGTCGAGTTTGACACCGTAGTCGGCTATAATGGCGTCGCAGATGGCGAGGCTGCGTTTTTTCAGAAATCTGAGCTCGTTGACATCGGCGACCAGCGGAATCATGATTTCCGGAATCACCGCAAAGCCCGCTTTAGCGACTTCACAGGCGGCTTCCATGATCGCCCTAACCTGCATGGCGTAAATTTCCGGATAGACGATACCGAGGCGGCAGCCGCGGTGACCGAGCATGGGATTGAATTCGTGCAGGGCTTCGGTTCTTTCCTGCAGGGCAGCCTGGGAAATGCCCATGACAGCGGCCAGTTCCTTGATGTCGGCTTCTTCCTGAGGCAGAAATTCATGCAGGGGTGGGTCCAGCAGGCGGATGGTGACCGGTAGGCCCTGCATGGCCTTGAAAATGCCGATGAAATCGGATTTCTGGGCGGGCAGCAGTTTGGCCAGGGCCTGTTCGCGTCCGGCCAGGGTATCGGCGAGAATCATCTCACGCACGGCCTTGATGCGCTCCTCTTCAAAGAACATGTGTTCGGTCCGGCACAGCCCGATGCCCTCGGCGCCGAACCGCCGCGCGACTTCGGCGTCATGGGGGGTGTCGGCATTGGTTCTGACCTTGAGTCGGCGAAATTGATCCACCCAGCTCATGAAGGTCGCGAATTCACCGGTCAGCTGAGGGGTAATGGTCGGAATTTCGCCGGCGAAAACCTCACCGGTGGATCCGTCCAGGGTGATGCGCTCGCCTTTTTTAAAGATCCGCCGGCCGACTTTGAAGGCGTTGTTCTGATAGTCCACGACCACGGCGCCGCAACCGGCAACACAGCATTTACCCATACCCCGAGCAACGACGGCCGCGTGTGAGGTCATGCCGCCGCGCGAGGTCAGAATGCCTTCGGCGGCGTTCATGCCGTTGATATCCTCAGGCGAGGTTTCCGCTCGGACAAGAATCACCTTCCGACCCGTGTCATGCAGGGCTTCGGCTTCGTCGGCGTTGAAGACAATTTCACCGCAGGCGGCTCCGGGTGAAGCCGGTAGTCCTTTGGCCAGCAGATCCCGGGGCGCGGCCGGGTCCAGGGTCGGATGTAAAAGTTTGTCGAGTTTGTCGGGTTCCACGCGCAAAACGGCTTCGCGCTTGTCGATCAGCCCTTCATTGGCCATGTCCACCGCGATTTTGATCGCGGCGTTGACCGTGCGTTTACCGGTACGGGTCTGCAGCAACCAGAGTTTATGGTTTTCAATGGTAAATTCAATGTCCTGCATTTCGCGGTAGTGAGCCTCGAGTTTTTGATAAACCTCGACCAGCTGGCGGTAGAGATCGGGCATGACGATTTCGAGGGAAGGCAGGTTGGAATCCTTGCGCCCGGCTTCATTGATCGGTTGCGGCGTACGAATTCCGGCCACCACATCCTCGCCCTGAGCATTGACCAGGAATTCTCCATAGAAACGGTTTTCACCGGTGGAAGGGTCGCGAGTGAAGGCCACGCCGGTGGCGCACTCTTCGCCCATGTTGCCGAAAACCATAGCCTGAACATTGACCGCGGTGCCCCAGTGGTCGGGAATGTTGTTGATCTTGCGATAGGTTTCAGCTCGCTTGGTATTCCAGGAACTGAAAACCGCGCTGATCGCTCCCCAGAGTTGGACAAAAGGATCTTCCGGAAAATCCCGGCCCGTCAGTTCCCGCACCCGCGCCTTGAGTTTGAGCACCAGTTCCCGCAGCGTCTCGGCGTCTAGTTCAGTGTCCAGCGCGACCCCTTTTTTCTCCTTGGCTTCTTCCAGCAGTTCCTCAAGTTTATCGCCGTCGATACCCATGACCACGTTGCCGTACATCTGAATGAAGCGGCGATAGCTGTCATAGGCGAAGCGGGGGTTGCCGGAGCCGGCGATAAGCCCCTGGACGGTGTCGTCGTTGAGCCCCAGGTTGAGAACCGTATCCATCATGCCCGGCATCGAGACCCGGGCCCCGGAACGCACCGAAAAAAGCAGGGGCCGGGAACGATCGCCGAAACCCTTGTCCATGGTGCCCTCGGTGCGGAGAATGGCCTCTCTGACCTGCTCTTCAAGACCGTCCGGATAGCGGCGCTGGTTTTCATAAAAAGCCACGCAGGCCGCGGTCGTGATCGTGAAACCCGGGGGGACAGGTATACCGAGGTTGATCATTTCCGCCAGATTCGCGCCCTTGCCGCCCAGCAGGTTACGCAT
>DSCM01000007.1 GCA_011049115.1 Pseudomonadota bacterium | reverse complement strand
CGGCGGCCCGGGCCGCCGGCGGTGAGATTATCGGCGAGGTCGAGCTGGCGGCTCGTTACTGCGGTTGCCCACTGCTGGCCCTGACCGGGACTAACGGTAAGACCACAAGTATCACCATGCTGGGGGAGATTTTTGCGGCGGCCGGAATTAACGCTTTTGTAGGCGGTAATATCGGGCGTCCGGCGGTGGAGATGATAGGGGGAAATTTCGCGGCCGGGGTTTTGGAACTGAGCAGCTTTCAGCTTGAAAGTATGGACAGCTTTCGTCCGCAGGTGGCGGTGATTCTGAATCTGACCCCAGACCATCAGGATCGCTATCCCGCTGCGGCCGCCTATCTGGAAGCGAAAACTGAAATCTGTCGCCGGCAGCGGCGTTCAGATTACCTGATTCTCAATCAGGATGATACGGCGCTCGCGGATTTCGGCCACCGGCTGGTCCGTGAACGCGAGGCCGGGGCGGAGCGGCCCGCCATTCTCTTTTTCAGTCTCAGCCATGAAGTCGATCTGGGGGCGGCCTGGCTCAGGGATGAAATTGTTATCAAACTACCTCGCCCGGACGGAACGATTGTCTGTCATCGCCGGCCGGCCTTTTCGTTACGTCTGCCCGGAGCCCATAATCGCGCCAATGCCCTGGCGGTGCTGCTTGCCGCCCTGGTCTGGGGGGTTGATGAGTCGATTGCCGTTCAGGTGCTGACCGGTTTTTCCGGCATCGCTCACCGGCTCGAATATGTCGGTTGCCGGAGTGGGGTTAATTATTACAATGATTCCAAGGCGACCAATATCGACGCCGTGCTCAAGGCCCTGGCGAGCTTTACGCAACCGCTGGTTCTGTTGCTTGGCGGTTACGACAAAGGCGCCGATTTTACCTTGCTGCGGGATTTTCTCTCCGGTAATTTGCGGTGTCTGATCCCTTTTGGCCAGGCCGCCACCACTATCGCCCGGCAACTGCCTGAACTTTGCGCCGGGGATGGGGCAGAAAAGCTTGCGCCCGCCCTGGACTTGGCGCGGCAAAACGCCAGGCCCGGAGATGTCGTACTGCTGGCCCCTGGCTGCGCGAGTTTTGATGAATTTAAGAATTACGAGGAAAGAGGTGACTGTTTTCGCCGTCTCGTGCAAAATCTTGAGGACGCTGGATGAAGCGCGAAGAAATAATTGTTTTGGGCGCAGTCGGAGCTTTTCTCTGTCTGGGCTTGCTGATGGTCTTTAATGCGAGCAGCATCAAAGCCTTTCATCTGCATGGTCAAAGTGGTTATTATCTCGGGCGACAGATAGTGTTTACGGTTTCTGGTTCGTTGCTGATGGTGCTCTGCTGGCGTTTTGATTATCACTGGTGGAGTCGGCTGACCGTGCCTCTGGTTCTGATCAGCCTGGCTTTGTTGGCCTTGGTGCTGGTTCCGGGTGTCGGCCACCAGGTCAAAGGCGCGGTGCGCTGGATCAAAACCCCGTTTTTCAATCTTCAGGCATCGGAAATCTGCAAGGTTAGTTTCGTCATCTATCTGTGCGCCTATCTGGCCAAAAAGGAAGAGGCCCTTCAGGATTTTAAGCGGGGTCTGCTGCCACCCTTGCTGATTTTGGGAGTGCTCGTGGGTCTGCTTATGCAGGAGCCTGATTTTGGTTCGTCGGTGGTTATCGGCGTGATGACCGTGATTCTGGTTTTTATTGGCGGAGCCAGGGTCAAACATCTCGTTCTGCTTGGATTAGTCGGAAGCATCGGTATAGTGATCGCCATTGCCGGTCGGGGTTATCGTCTTGAGCGTCTGAGTTCCTTTCTTAACTGGGATGGGAAGGGAATCTCCTATCAGCTTAAACAGTCTCTGATTGCTTACGGAGCCGGCGGGATGAGCGGGGTCGGAGCGGGTAACAGTTCTCAGAAGCTGTTTTATCTGCCGGAAGCTTACACCGACTTTATCGTGGCGGTTTGGGCCGAAGAATTTGGTTTTATCGGAGTCAGCCTGTTGGTTTTTCTGATGTTGATGTTTTTTCTGACCGGCCTGAAAATTTCGCGTTCGGCGCCGGATCGTTTTGGTGAACTACTGGCTTTCGCCCTGACGCTGCTTCTGGTTTTGCAGATGACGGTTAATTATTGGGTGACGCTCGGGCTGCTGCCGACCAAGGGCCTGACTTTTCCCTTTCTAAGTTACGGCGGCAGTTCGCTCTGCGTTTCCCTGGCCGCCGTGGGAGTGTTGCTTAATGTCAGTCGCCAGACCCGTTAAAACCATTCTGTTTGCCGGTGGCGGCACCGGTGGTCATCTTTTTCCGGGTATTGCCCTGGCGGAGGAGTTTCTTGCTCGGGAGCCGAATACCAGAATTATTTTTGCCGGAACCCGGCGCGGGATTGAGGCCAGGATCCTGCCTGAACTCGGTTATCCTCTGGTTTTTCTGGATGTTCAGGGCTTTGTCGGGGTCGGACGGCGGCGCAGCCTGCAGGCGGCGTTGAGTTTTCCTAAAGCCGTGATTCAGGCCTTGATCCTGCTGGTTCGCTACCGGCCCGCCCTGATCGTCGGTCTAGGGGGCTATGCCAGCGCCCCGGTGCTTCTGGCGGCGATGGTTGGCGGGTTGCCCTGGGTTATTCAGGAACAGAATGTTTTCCCCGGCCTGGTTAATCGTCTCCTGGCGCCTTTTGCCGCGGCGGTATTCACGGCGTATGACCGGGCCCGGGACCATCTTCGCAGCCGCAGAATCCATAATTACGGCAATCCCCTGCGTTCCGGTCTGCGAGGCGCTGGGGGGGGCGCGGAATCCGGACCGCCGGCGATGGACAATCAGGAGCAAAAAGAAACCTTTGCTCTGCTGGTGGTCGGCGGTAGTCAGGGGGCTTCGATTTTTAACCGTCTGCTGCCGGCTGTTTTTGCTCGGCTGGCGGCGCGTTATCCCCGGTTATGGATTGTTCATCAGAGTGGTCAGGCGCAACTTGCCGCAGTTGCACAAGCTTACGCAGCTTGGCCCGACCGGGCTCGGGCCGTGGCCTTTATCGAAGACATGGAGAAGCAATACGCGGCGGCCGATCTGGTGATCTGTCGGGCTGGAGCCCTGACCCTGGCGGAACTGGTTGAACTTGGTAAGCCATCCTTGCTGGTGCCCTTTCCGCAGGCCGCGCATGATCACCAGAGCTTTAATGCCGGGGTTCTGGTCGAGGCCGGGGCGGCCTGGGTACGGCCGGAGGTGGAACTTGATGAAGAAAATCTGGCGGCTGATATTGAATCCCTGATCAAATCGCCGCAGCGTCTGATGGCGATGAGCCGGGCCGCCTTGCAACTGCGACAACCCGGGGCCGCGGCAAGAATTGTCGATCATTGTCGGAACTTGATGTAATGGGACCATGTTTTTCTCGTCTCGGTTCGGCGCACCAAAGGGGAGGTTTAGTTGAAAGGTATGCACCATAAAGTTGAGCGGGTTCATTTTGTCGGCATCGGCGGCAGCGGCATGTGCGGTATCGCGGAAGTCCTGCTTAATCTCGGTTATCAGGTTCATGGATCCGATCTGAGAACCAGCCCGGTTACCGAACGGCTGGAAAAACTTGGCGCCCGGATAAATTATGGTCATGATCGTAAAAACCTCGCCGATGTTCAGGTCGTTGTGCGCTCGACGGCGGTTAAGGACGATAATCCCGAAGTGCTTGAGGCTCGGACCCGGGCTATTCCCGTGATTCCCCGCGCGGAGATGCTGGCGGAGCTGATGCGGCTTAAATACGGCATTGCGGTCGGCGGCACCCATGGCAAGACTACGACCACCTCGATGATCGCGACCATGCTCAGTGGCAGCGATCTCGACCCGACGGTGGTGATCGGCGGTCGTCTCAACAGTATCAATAGTAATGCCCGTCTTGGCCAAGGGGAAATCCTGGTGGCTGAAGCCGATGAAAGCGACGGTTCCTTTCTCGCCCTGTCGCCGATCATTGCCATCATTACCAATATCGATCGGGAACATCTGGATTATTACCTGGGCGGCTTAAGTCAGATCGAGGATCATTTTGTCGCCTTTGCGAATAAAGTGCCTTTTTACGGTCTGGTGGTTCTTTGTCTGGATGATGCCCGGGTGCAGGAAATCATTCCCCGGATCGGGAGGAGAATCACGACCTACGGTTTTAACCCGCAAGCCGATGTCCGGGCGGTCGAGGTTGAAATCTGTGGCATGCAGAGCCGTTTCAAGGTGCTCACCGGGGGCTGTGAACTAGGAGAGTTCGTTATTGATATGCCGGGACGGCATTATGTTCTCAATTGCCTGGCGGCTATCGCCACCGGGTTTGAACTGGGGCTGGAGTTTGCCGATATCCGGCGGAACTTATCTGGTTTTGCCGGGGTTCAGCGGAGGCTCCAGATTCTGGGCGAAGTTAACGGAGCCTTATTGATGGATGACTACGGACATCATCCGACCGAGATTATCGCGACCCTGGAAGCCCTGCGTCAGGCCTGGCCGGAACGTAGACTGGTCACGGTTTTTCAGCCGCACCGCTATTCGCGCACCGAACATCTTTTTAACGATTTTCTCGTGGCTTTTAACGAAGCCGACATGTTGATTGTCACGCCGATCTATGCTGCCGGAGAAACGCCGTTGGCCGGGGTCAGCGGTGAGAGTCTGGCGGCGGCAGTTCGTTTACATGGCCATAAGCAGGTCAGGTATTTCGCCGAGCGCGACGCCTTACGGGGTTTTCTGCGGGCGGAAAGCGGGCCCGGTGATCTGGTGCTGACTCTGGGGGCCGGCGATATTTTTCGTCTGGGACAGGAACTGGCGGCAGGACAGCCGTTGTAAAGGGGCGGAGAGCATGCGAACATGTCTAGAGCAAGTTGGGTGATTTTCGGACTGAGTGTTCTGTTGTTCTTTTCTGCCTGTACGACTCCTGGAGGGCGGAAAGCGGCTACGGTTTGTCAGGACTTGGTCATCGCCGGCCGGATCAAGGGCCGTCTGACGGAGATGCTTGGCAGTGGGGTGATCGGAATTGATGTGGATGTCTATCAGGGCGAAGTGACCCTGCAAGGCCGGGTACAGAGCCCCAATATGGAAAACCGAGTGCTGGCCGTGGCGGCTCGGACTCCGGGGGTGGTCAAGATTAATAACCTTCTGCGGATAATACCTTAAGGCGGAGGAAAGTTTGATCGGCGAGGAAAAGGCCAAGCTCCTGCGCTGCAGTCTTAGCGGCTTGCTTGCGGAGAATGAAGCGCTGGCTGCGAGAACCGCCTATCGCATCGGCGGCCCGGCGGCTTTTTTCCTGCATCCCCGGAATCCGGTTGAGCTCGAACTGGCTTTGCGGGTGCTGGCCGAGCTTGAGATTGAATACCTGGTGCTTGGCGGCGGTTACAATGTGCTGGTCGCTGACGCCGGGATCCGTGATCGGGTTGTGATCTCCCTTGGGGAAGGCTTTGCCGAGCTGGAAATGGTTGGCGGTGATGCGGCGGCGGTGCTTCTGCGGGTCGGGGCCGGAGTGTCGCTTGCTCGGCTGGTGTCCCTGGCGGAGAGCGAGGGTCTGGCCGGCTTTGCCGGACTGGCTGGAATTCCCGGCACGGTTGGGGGCGCGGTGGCCATGAATGCCGGGGCCTGGGGAGCTACAATTTACGACTGCCTTGCGGCGCTGCAACTGTTGACCCGGGAAGGGCCGGTCTGGCGTGCGAGCGGGGCTTTGCGGCCGGGGTATCGGGATGGCGGCCTGGCCTTGGGTGAAATTGTCGTGGCGGCCTACTTTCTCGCTCCGAAAGGGATTTCCGCCGAAATTTGCGCCGCAGCTGACGAATGTCGCCGGCGTCGCCGGGAGCGTCTGCCTGCCGGCAATCACGCCGGTTCGGTGTTTAAGAATCCTCCTGGAGACTACGCCGGTCGTTTGCTCGATGCGGCCGGTTGTCGGGGCCTGGTTAGCGGTGGGGCGCAAATCTCATGGCAACACGCCAATGTGATTGTCGCCGGACCTGAAGCCCGGGCCGCAGATGTGCGCGACCTTATGGCGCTGGCGCGCCGGCGAGTCCGGAAAAACAGCGGTATCGAGCTGGAAGCGGAAATAAAATTTTTTGCGGACCAATAAAAAATCTGGCGGTCGCGGAGGGGTGGATGAAAATTGCGGCGGAAACTCGAATCGGAGTGCTGTATGGCGGGCTTTCTGCGGAACGGGAAATTTCGCTGAAAAGCGGTAAGGCGGTGGCCATGGCTTTGCAGGAGCTTGGTTATCTGGTCACCCTGATCGATGTCGACCGGCAGATAGTTGAGCGTTTGCGGGAGTCTCAGGTTGCGGTGGTTTTTAATGCCCTGCATGGGACTTACGGAGAGGATGGAACGATTCAGGGGGTTCTCGAATATCTGCAGATTCCATATACCGGGCCCGGGGTTATGGCCAGCAGCATCGCCATGAATAAGGTTATGACCAAAAGAATCCTGCGCGCCCAGGGCCTGCCGACGCCGGATTATACCGTCTCGACCGAAGCAGAGCTTGAGGTGAAACTGCCACCCGGCGGCTATCCTCTGGTGGTTAAGCCGGTGGCTGAAGGTTCGAGCCTGGGTATGACCATCGTCACTGACGAAAAGCAACTGCCCGAGGCGCTTGCGCAGGCACATCGCTACAATCAGCCGGTTTTGCTGGAAAGCTATGTTCCGGGGTTGGAATTGACTGCGGCGGTGCTGAACGGTGAGCCCCTGCCTCTGATCGAAATTCGGGCCCGAGGCGGTGTCTATGATTATCGCGCTAAATATACCAAGGGCTATTCCGAATACCTGGTGCCGGCTCCGGTGACGGACGAGATAACCCGGGAGGTGCAGAGCCTGGCTTGCGCGGCGGCGCGTATCCTGTCCTGCGATCGGGGGGCGGTGCGCGTTGATTTTCGTCTCGATATGGATAATCGGCCGTTTATCATAGAAGTTAATACGGTACCGGGCATGACCGAAACCAGTCTTTTGCCGAAAGCGGCGGCGGCGGCGGGAATTGATTTCGTGACCCTGATAGATCGCATTCTCAAGGGTGCTGGTCTTGATCTTGCCCCGGCCTGAAAAAAGTAAAAAAAGGCTTCGGATTGCAAATAGTCGCCGGGAAATGCGGCTGGCCCGACCGCCGCTGCCGGCCGGGCATAAACGACGGCTGCTGCTGCTGATCGCGCTGTTTTGTTTCTGCGGCCTCGGCTGCGGCGCGTTATTTCTCTGGTGGCCGACCATCAAAACGGCGGCGGAAAGCTGGTGTAAAAGTCGCGAAGCTTTTCTGGTTCGCGAGATTGTGGTCAGCGGTAATCTGCGAAGTTCTCGTCAGGAGATTGTCAAGGCTTTGGCGTTGGCGCCCCGGCAGTTGATTTTTACCTTCGGTCTGCAGGGGTTACGAGAGCGGGTTCAGGCGCTGCCATTTATAGATGCGGTCCGGATTCGCAGGCGTTGGCCAGACCGGCTCGAAATCAAGGTCACGGAGAAGCAGCCTCTGCTCCTGCTCTATCTGGACGAGCTTTATCTGGTGGATGACCAGGGCGCATTGATTGCTCCGGCTCCGCAGGCGGAAGTGCTGGATTTCCCGGTAATCAGCGGTATTTCTCCACAGGAGTGGCGGAAGCGACCGCAAGTCTGGCGTCGTCTGCTGCAGAAAAGCGCCGAGCTGCAGAGCGCTTGGGAGAATGAAGGCCGTGACTGGCCTGAGCAGATTGCTCAGATCGTAGTGGATGAAGTGTGCGGCTTAACGGTTTACACCACCGGACGGGCCTGGGAGTTACAATTGGGGATGGAAAATTTTACCCATGGGCTGCGGCGCTGGCGACAGGTGCTCGATGTTCTCGGAGACCAGGCGGCGGCCGTCAAGTATTTTGATTGCGCCGGTTACGATTCGGTGGTCGCCGGTCTCAGGATATCGTTGGATAACGGTGGGAAAAAGGCGGAGAGAGATGGCCAGAAATGAGGGAGTGGTGGTCGGACTTGATTTGGGAACGACAAAGACCTGTGTTCTGGTCGGGGAGCGCGGAGAGAGTGGTCTTGAGATTGCCGGGGTCGGCACCGCCCCCTCAAGCGGGTTGCGAAAAGGCGTGGTTGTCAACCTGGACAGTACGGTTGATTCGATCCGTCAAGCTGTGGCCGAGGCTGAAAAGATGTGCGGTCAGAAGATTCGGGTGGTGCAGACTGGAATTGCCGGCAACCATCTTCAGGGTATCAATAGTCATGGCATCATCGGGGTCAAGGATCGTGAAGTCAGTGCCCGGGATGTGGCCCAGGTTCTTGATGCGGCCAGGGCCGTGGCGATTCCTCTTGACCGGGAGGTGATCGATACGATTCCGCAGCAGTTTTTTCTTGATGACCAGGAAGGCGTGGTTGATCCGATTGGTATGTCCGGGGTGCGGCTGGAGGTCGATGTCCATATCGTTACCGCCGCTGCCGCCTCGTTGTCAAATATTTATCGCTGTTGTAATCGGGCCGGGCTCGAAGTCCGCGGCGTTCTGTTGCAACAGTTGGCCTCCAGTCGCGCCGTACTGACGGCCGAGGAGCGTGAATTGGGGGTGATGCTGGTCGATATCGGCGGCGGAACCACCGATATCGCGGTTTTTATCAATGGCGTGATTTGCTACACCGCTTCCCTGCCTCTGGGCGGCAATCATGTAACCAATGATATCGCCATCGGTTTGCGGACGCCGCTCGAAGCAGCGGAGAAAATCAAGCGTCATTACGGCTGTACGGCCTCGCGGATGGTTGATCAGGAGGAGTCGATTGAGGTTCCCAGTGTCGGCGGCCGTCCGCCCCGCCGTCTCTCGCGGCACATTCTGGGGGAAATCATCGAACCACGACTGGAAGAGATTTTTGAGCTCGCCAATCGCGAACTGCACAAGTCCGGGGTCTATGATCAGATTGTTTCGGGGATTGTGGTTACCGGTGGCACGGCTCTGCTCGCGGGAACCGCCGAGCTCGCGGAAAAGGTTTTCGCCCTGCAGGCGAGGGTCGGTTTTCCCGTTCTGCATCAGGGACGAGGTTTTGAAGCGGTCAACAACCCGATGTATGCGACGGCCATCGGTCTGCTGTTGTATGCCGCTGAAAATTCGGCGGCGACTCGGCGAGAACCTGGTATCGGCCGTTATGAAATGGGTGGTTTCTGTAAGAGAACGCTGGCCTGGCTGAAAGATTTTTTTTAATACAAAAATTATTCAGCCAGCCCGGATTTTCTGAACACGATCCGATTTTACAGCCGCAATCAGGTCCTGTCCCCAGCGTCTCCTGATTGCACCAGTTTAATCCGAGGCGATAATCACCCGGCTAAATAGTTACATGAATTTATACTTTATCAACATAGATAGGCAGATTGTGGTCATTTTCCACGAGATAAACAGGGGGGTTGAGCTATGACATTTGAATTTGCGGAGAATGGTGGTCTGGCGGCAAAAATTAAGGTGGTCGGCGTTGGCGGCGGCGGCGGTAACGCGGTTGATAATATGATTGCCTCGGGTCTGGAGGGGGTTGATTTTATCGTCGCCAACACCGACGCCCAGGCTCTCAATGCCTCTCAAGCTTCGAACCGGATTCAGCTGGGGGAACGCATGACCAAGGGGTTGGGGGCCGGCGCCAATCCCGATATCGGGCGCAGCGCCGCTCTGGAGGACGCCGAACTTATTTCCGGACTGCTGGCCGGGGCCGATATGGTTTTTATCACGGCCGGAATGGGGGGCGGCACCGGCACCGGCGGGGCTCCGATAGTGGCCCAGCTGGCCCGTGAGGCCGGTGCCCTGGTGGTCGGGGTGGTGACCAAGCCGTTCAGTTTCGAGGGGCGTAAAAAGATGCGTGTGGCCGATGCCGGTCTTGAAAAACTGCGGGAAAATGTCGATGCCCTGATCACCATACCGAATCAGCGCCTGCTCAATACCGTCTGTCGGGAGACGACCGTTCTCGAAGCTTTCAGGAAAGCCGACGATGTTTTGCTGCAGGCGGTGCGCAGTATCTCCGATCTGATTAATGTCCATGGCCAAATCAATCTCGATTTTCATGATGTTAAAACCATTATGGGCAATACCGGCATGGCGCTGATGGGAACCGGCATGGCCAGCGGCGAGAATCGGGCGATGGAAGCCGCGCAGCGCGCGATTGCCTCGCCGTTGCTGGAAGATCTCAGTATTCAGGGGGCCCGCGGAGTGATTATCAACTTTTCGGCCGGCACCGAAGTCACCCTGCATGAAATCAGCGAGGCCGCCAACCTGATTCAGGAAGAAGTTCATGAGGATGCGGAGGTTATTTTCGGAGTGGTGATCGATGATGCGCTGGGCGAGAATCTCAGGGTGACGGTAATTGCCACCGGTTTTGAGCCGGTCCAGAAAACGGTCAGCAGCGTACGGGGCCCGGGGCTGGGGCTCAACGGCAAATATCCGATCGGGACGGCCACGGGCCGGCGTGAAAATTTTGACCGTCCGGCTTTTCGGACTCGTCGGGAAGAGGGCTTCGGATCTGAACCGAAATATGAAGTTTTTGACCGTGATCGGACCATGCATATCAAGGGGCGTCTTGATGATATCCGTGATTTGCCGCAGATGATGAAAAAGGTGGTTGGTTCATCGGAAGGCGATTTCGCGGAGGGAGGGGTGGATGATTATGATATTCCGGCCTTCATTCGTCGTCAGCTGGATTAGGGGTTGACTTATTGCCGGGATGACCGGCGGTTCGGAAGCTTGGAGCGGGCTGAAGGGCGTTACCGATCGTGAGGTTGGCCCCGCGCTTTAACCTTTGCAGGAAAATGAGGGCTCCGCCGATGACTGTGTTCAAGGATTTGTCGCTTAAATATAAAATCTCTCTGGCCGGAACCCTGACGATGGTGTTTCTGATTCTGGTTCTGTTTGTTCTTTACGCGCTGGCCGACCGGCAGAAAAGTATCACGGCTTTTGTGCAGAAGGCTCGGGCCATTTGCCTGACCGCCGAGTCGACCCGTCTGGAAATGGAAGAAAAATGGGGCCAGGGCTTATTCTCACTCGACCAGATAAACACTTACGCCCGGGCGGGGGAGCTGGACAAGGTCCTGGGCAGCGTTCCGGTGGTTTCCGCCTGGCGGGCGGCGATGCGTAAAGCCGATCAGGGCGGTTATGTTTTTCGCGTGCCGAAAAATAGCCCTCGTCGAGCCGAAAATCAGCCGGATTATGGCCTGGATTATGAAATAGAAGGCCCGGCTCTGAAAAAGATCAAGGCCGAGAAGCTTTCCGAATATTACGTGATTGATAAACAGGCCAACGCGGTGCGCTATTTTCTGCCGGTTATTCTTTCCGAAAACTGTCTTTTCTGTCACGGTGACCCGGCTCATGCGTCGGATTTTTGGGGGCGGGCCGACGGCACTGACCCGACGGGGCGCAGAATGGAGAACTGGCAGGCCGGAGAAATGCATGGGGCCTTTGAAGTGATTCAGTCTCTGGACGAGGCCGACCGGGCCCTGCGGGGCAGTCTTCTGCGGGGCGGATTGATCTCCCTGCTGGGGATCTTGGGTGCAATATTCCTCTATGTTTTCACTGCACGCGCGATTGTCTTGCCGCTGCAAAAAGGGGTCGGATTCGCCCGGGAAATGGCGACCGGAGATTTCTCGCAAAGGTTGGTCGTTACCCAGCAGGATGAAGTCGGCAAACTGGCCGGCGCCCTCAATCAAATGAATCTGGATCTGGCGGCGGTTTTCAAGGAAGTCAAAAACGGCATGGCTCGACTGTATAGCGCCGCCGGCAAACTCAATGCCGTTTCGAGACAGTTGTCGGGAGCCGCGACGGAGACCTCGGAATGGTCCGGCAGCGTGGCCAGTGCGGCGGAGGAAATGAGCAGCAATATGGCCTCGATTTCCCAGGCGATGAGTTCTTCCGCGGAAAATATTACGATCAATGTGACGGCGACCGAGGAGATGACCGAGACGATCAACGAAATTGCCCGCAATACTTCGCGGGCCCGCGCTGTTGTTGAAGACGCGGTGAGCAAGGTGCAGCAGGCGGCGAACAGCGTCGGTCTGCTGGGCAACTCGGCCGAAGAAATCGGCAAGGTAACGGAGACCATCAACCTGATTTCGGAACAAACCAATCTGCTGGCGCTCAATGCCACCATTGAAGCGGCCCGGGCCGGTGACGCCGGTAAGGGTTTTGCCGTGGTCGCCAATGAAATCAAGGCGCTTTCCCGGCAGACCGCCGATGCGACCCTGGAGATTCAGACCCGTATCGATGGTATTCAGTCTTCGTCGCGGGCAACCGTCAGTGACATGCGGAACATTGAAAAGGTGGTCGAGGATGTCAGCTTCATCGTCACCGGAATCGCCGCCGCCATTGAAGAACAGTCAGCCAATGTCCGGGAAATTTCCGGCAACCTGGAAAGCGCCTCGCACAAGATTGACGAGGTTAATGAAAATGTGGCCCAGAGCAGTCAGGCCGCCGGTGAGATCGCGCGTGATATCGCCCGGGTCAATAGTTCCTCCGGCGAGATTTCAGACAGCAGTCGCCAGGTCAATATGAATGCCGAACAACTTTCCGAACTGGCGGCGGTCATCAACCAGCTGGTCAGTCGCTTCAAGGTCTGAACCTTTTCAAGCAAGAGCGAGCTTTGTAAGCCCAAAGCGGTGCTTGCGGGCTTGTTCACCACAACCAAAGGTGCTTAATTGATCAGGGAGGCGGGGCTATGCGGAAGTACGAAATTGCCGTGATTGTCGGCAGTTTACGCAAGAATTCAATCAATCGCAGGCTGGCCCGGGTGCTGGTAAACCTGGCTGCGGCCGATTTTTTCTTTAAAGAGATCGCCATTTGGGATCTGCCGCTTTACAATCAGGACGACGACGACCATCAGGCCGTTTCGGTCAAACGGTTGCAGAGCGAAATTAAAGCCAGCCACGGTCTGCTGTTTGTCACGCCGGAATATAATCGTTCCATTCCCGGCGTGCTTAAAAATGCAATTGATCATGGTTCCCGTCCCTACGGTCAAAATGTGTGGGCGGGGAAGCCGGCGGGGATTATCGGGGCCTCGATCGGGGCTTTGGGCAGCGCCCTGGCCCAGCAGCATTTACGCAATATTCTGGCCTGTCTGGACGTGCCTACCCTGAATCAGCCGGAAGCCTTTATCCATGTCGGAGAAAATTTTTTCGATGCAGGTGGTAATATCGAGGCCGGGAGCCGGGTCTTTCTGCAGAAATGGATGGACAAATTTCAGGCCTGGATAAAAAAACAGGCGCAATGATGGGCGGGGAGATTTTTGTGGCGGAAACGCAGGCGGAAAATATTCGTCGACAAAAGCCCTGAGTCATGGTTATGATTCGGGGCTTTTTTATTTTTCCACAGGCAGGGCGGAGTCCGCGGCCCATTCCCAGAAACCGGGGTCGTAATTTTCGACCTTGGCGTAGCCCAGCCATTTGAGTACAAACCAGGCATAACCGGAACGAATACCGCCGGTGCAATAGGGAATGATCGTTTTATTCCCGATCGCCGCCGGGTCGGGCAAGCCCTGTTGCTTAAGTTCGGCCAAAACCGCTTCCGGTTTTTTCAGCCGGCAATCCTCCTGCCGGAAATCCTCCCAATTAAAATGCAGAGCCGCGGGGAGATGGCCGCCGCGCTTTTCCCGATACAGAATCGCGCCTTCATATTCCTGTCGGCTGCGGACATCGAGAAAAATCACCTCACCTCGCGCAAAACCCCGCCACAGCGCCGTGGCGCTGAGTGCGGTCAAGGCCGAATCCAGGGCTTGCCAGCCATCGTCTTTAAGCTTTGAACAGGCCGGGAGCCGGTCGGCGAAAAGCGCGGCGGTCGGTCCCGCGGCCCGTTGCCAGGCGTCATAACCGCCGTCCAGCAGGGCCAGATTGTCAAATCCAAGTTTGTCGAGCAGCCAGTAAAGACGGCCTTCCGCTCCCCAGGAATGTTGATCGCCGTAGAGGATGATTTGCCGGTCGGAACTGATGCCGCGGTCGGCGAGTTCGCCCAGGATTTCCTTGCCGGGGCGCAGGCGGCAGGGAAAAGCGCCGTTTTTGTCGACCAGGGGACCGCCGCAGCCGGCGTCAAGAGAAACCGCGCCTTTGATGTGGCCGCAGCGGTAGGCGATGAAACTGCGCGTGTCGACAATGGCGCACCTGGGCTCGTTAAGTCGGTTGCTGAGCTCGGTCACCGATAAAAGTTTCACCTCTGCCGGGCTGGGGTTTGCGCTCAGCAGATTCAAACAGAACAGAAAGTTGGCCATGTAGAAAATTTTCAAAATTCCGCCGAACGGAACGGATTTTTTTTGTCCATCACCGCTCGTTTCCGGTTTGAAAAAAACGGAAAATGATCGGTTAGGGTGCTGGTTTGCGACCATCGTAAGCTCCGTAAGCTTTTTCATAATAGATTTTCCCGGCCGGCGTCAAGTCCGGCTTTCCTTTTTTTGTACAAGATAATGCCGAGATTGAGAGCTAGAATCAACATAATACCCAGTAAAAAGGTCGGCGAAATCCGGCCCTGAACCAGGCTGAAGAGCGAACTGCCGAAAACCACGTAAGCGATGCAGGCGGGCAGCATGCAGATAAAAGAGACGAGCATGTAAACCGGCAGAGAAATATTGGTGACGCCGAAGGCGTAGTTGAGCAGGTTGAAGGGAAACAGCGGCACCAGTCTGGTGAAAGCCACCAGCTTCCAGCCCTGGCGGGCCGATTTTTCATAGAGGGCGGCAAAGCGGCTGGAAGCGATCTTGCCCTTGACCCAGTCGCTTAAAAAATATCGGGCCAGGAGAAAGGACAGGGTGGCGCCGAGGGTGGCGCCGCTGATGGCGTAGACTACGCCCCAGAAAGGTCCGAACAACAGCCCGGCGGCCAGGGTGATGGGCAGCCCGGGAAGAAAAAAGACCGGGGCCAGGCTGTAAAACAGGATAAAGAGCAAGGGGGCCCAAATGCCGGCTCGCGCCAGCAGCGAGCGGAGGTTGGCCTCGTTGAAAAACTCCGCCGGGCTGAAAAAACGGGTGAGTATGAAAATACATCCGATCAGGGAAAGGAAAAGTAAAGGTTTTAAGTATTTATGCATGTTTTGCCTCCGAATAGTTTTTGTGGGTTGGCGGCGAACGTGGTGGTTAAATGCGGTGGGCCAGTTTCCGCCGCAGCCATCTTTTCAAAAAAAAGCGGTTAAGCCAGCTGCGCCAGCCGGCATAGCGTTTTTCGGGACCGCAGACAATCTCAAGAATGTGGCGTATGCCGAGCTGGTGGTCGGGATCAAGAAAATCCCGACAGGCATAGCAATAAACCACCAGCGGGTCGGTAAGTCCGGCAAGACGGCGTTGCCGGAAGCGCTCCGGAAGATTCCGGTCGAGGCACCAGGCGGCACCGCCTTCGCCGCAGCAGAGAGTGTGCTTTCTTTCTTGGGCCAGCGGCACCGGCGTAATCTTCCGGTCGCTTAACAGCCCGCGCACGGCGTCCTGGGTTTCCCGGTCATGGCGCAGCACACAGGCATCGTGGACTGCCGCCCGGACTAATCGCTGAGTGTCCCCGGCCGCAGGCGGCAGTCGGCGCAGGTAGTGATAGACCGGAGTCACGGTGAAATCCGTCTGGGAGCGAAAAATCTCGGTACAGCTCGGGCAGAGGGTGATGATTTCCCGAACTCCGGCCGCCTGCAACTGTTGCCGCAGGCGAAAAAATTTTTCCTGAAAAAAACTTTGGCGGCCGAGATCATGGGAAATCTTATGACAACAGTCAAGAACCAGGCCGAGATTTTCCTCCGGCCGGATGGCGGCCAGTTGCCGGTACAAGGTTTTGACGGTGGCCGGAGCCTTGCCGATGGCCGCGCAACCGGGAAAGAGGACGCGAGCGGTTCCGGGCGGAAGAAAGACCGCGGTCAGCAGCTTACTCGCCACCATTTTTTCATAATTTAGCAGACCGCGATGCGCCGGTAGGGGGGCCAGCCCCCGCGCGACGGCGATTTGCCGCCAGGCCAGGAAATATTGTTTGAGGGGAATGTTGGCCGGACAGACGCTTTCGCAGGCCCCACACAAGGAGCAGCTGTAGGGCAGATTGGTTTCCAGCCGGGCGCTCAGACGCAGTTCGATTTGCACGGGATTGCCGTGTTGTTGAAGAAAATCACAGACCTTCAGACAGCGGTTGCATTCGAGACAGTCGGTCAGCAGTTTTCCGGGAGTAGTAGTGGTCATGTGGTCCTCCAAGCCCAGAATCGTCGTCGGTTATGGATCAGACTTGATATGCCGTTGCCGGCAAAGCCGCAGGCGAACAGTCCCAGAAAGGGCAGCAAAGCGAATTTGCCGAGGTGGACCGAAATGGTCATGATCAAGACGAAGTAAAGCCCGACCAGTATTTCCAGCAGCGGCACCAGGAGCAGGTGGCTGCGGTAACTCGGTCTTCGTCCGCCGCTTTCGGCGAGGTTGAATTTCGGGGTTCTGACAAAGGGACTGCGCTGATGCAGCAGGGCTTCAAGGACCGCCTTGCCGTTGTTGATGGCCAGCCCGACGCCGATAGCCAGGCAGAGCGGCAGGGTAATCAGGGTGCGGCGATTAAAGTGCCGAATCTCGCGCTGGGCGACCAGAAAAAAGAGTGAAATTGAACAACTGGTGGCCAGGAACAGAGGCGCGTCAATCAGCAGCAGCCGCTGCCAGGGGAGCTGGAAACGGCCGATCAGGGAAGGGTACATAACCAGGGACAGGGCGAGCAGCAGCAGATAGGCGAAATTTCCGGCCAGGTGGAAAAAAGCCTCGCCTTTGACGACGGGCGGCAGCCGACTGCTCAGCAGCGGCCGGGCCAGTTTGAGCAGGGTTTCGGCGGAGCCCTTGGCCCAGCGGTGTTGCTGGGTTTTAAAGGCGTTGATATCTTCCGGCAGCTCGCTGCCGACGGTCAGATCCTTGAGGTAGAGAAAACGCCAGCCGCGCAGCTGGGCGCGATAACTTAGATCCAGATCCTCGGTCAGGGTATCGGCTCGCCAGCCCCCGGCCTCGGTGATCGTCCGGCTGCGCCAGATGCCGGCCGTGCCGTTGAAGTTGAAAAAACGACCCGAACGGTTGCGGGCCGTGTGTTCGATGACAAAATGACCGTCGAGCAGCATCGCCTGAACCCGGGTCAGCCAGGAATAGTCGCGGTTGATGAATTCCCAGCGCGCCTGGACCATGCCCAGTTTCGCATCCTGAAAATAAGGCACGCTGCGTTTGAGAAAATCCGGGGCGGGGAGGAAATCGGCGTCGAAAACGGCGACCAGCTCGCCGGCGTCGGCCAGGCCGGCGGCCAGGGCCCCGGCCTTGAAGCCCTGTCGCTCGCGCCGGTGCAGATGTACGATGTTGCAGCCTTGGGCACTAAGCTCGGCGACGATGTCGGCAACCAGGTCGGCGGTCTCGTCGCTTGAGTCGTCCAGCACCTGAATCTGCAGGCGGTCCGCGGGGTAATCCAGGGCGGCGGCATGCTCCAGCAGGCGCCGGGCGACATATTTTTCATTGTAGAGCGGCAATTGCACGGTGACCGTCGGCCAATCATCCGGCGCCATAACCGGCAATGGCGGGTCCGGTCGTCGCCGCCGCCAGTACAGAAAAACCAGATAAAAACGGTGCAGGCAGAAAATCGCGAGCAGGATCAGCAGCCCGTAGTAGATCACGACCGTGACGAAAAAAAAATTATCTTGCATCGCTTCTCGTTTTTAATGTCACCGGTCAAATTTTTGAGAAAATGCCGGTTTTTTTTAAGGGTTGCCTGAAAAGGAGCTGCAACCCTAGCAAAAAGAAGATTATTAGGCCAATATGATTTTTCAATGAAAAAGCCGCAACGGAAAGAAAATGCCGATATCTTTTTTGGAGATTTTTTTGAAAGGCGGAGCGGAGATGTTTTGTCGGGGCGGAAAATTGAGGTGCGGATGGCTGTAAGCTTGTGTTTTAACGCCGTTCCTCCCAGATTGTCGCCAGAATCTTGGAACCGGCCAGGATGGTGCCTTTGACGGTGCCGCTGATCTTGGACCGGCCCATGCGGTAGCGGTAGGAAACCGGGATTTCCAGAATCCGGGCTTGGGCTTTGAGGGCGCGAATCTGCATCTGCACGGTCCAGCCGTAGGTCAGCTCATCCATTTTCAGTTTTTTGAGGAGCGCGTAATCCAGGGCGCGAAAGGGTCCCAGATCGCTGTATGAAAAACCCCAGAAGAGATCGATCAGCCGGGTGGCCAGCAGGTTGCCGAAACGGGCCTGCGGGGTCAGGGCCCGGCGGGAGGTTTTTTTGAGGGTGCGCGAACCTAAGACGAAATCAAAGTCTCCGGCCAGCAGGGGGCGCAGCAACAGCTCGATTTCGATCGGATAGTCGCTGTAGTCGCCGTCCAGAAACACTACCGCCCGAGGGTGGATTTTTTGCTCATCAAGCCAGCGCAGGCCTTTCAGGCAGGCGCGTCCGTAACCTCGTTCCGGAGCAAAGAGCACGGTGGCCCCGGCGGCCCGGGCCACCGCCGCGCTGCGGTCGGAACTGCCGTTATCGACGACGATCACCAGTTCTCGCCGATGGGCCGGTAGATCACCGAGCACGCGGCCGATGGCTTGTTCTTCGTTCAACACCGGAATGATAATCGCGACCGTAACCTCGGTTGCGGACATCTCAACCCCCTTTATCAACGCATGGCTCCCAAAAATTCAGCCTTAAAGGCCGGGTAGTCGCCGTTTTCAATTGCTGTCCGGGCCTGGGCCATCATGTTCAGGTAAAAGCGAACGTTGTGGATGGAAGCCAGGGTGGCGGAAAGAATCTCGTTGGCGTTGAAGAGGTGGTGCAGATAGGCACGGGTGAAGTTGCGGCAGCAGTAGCAGTCACAGGACGGATCAACGGGGAAAAAATCACGGCGATAGGAACGGTGGGTCAGGCGGATTTTACCGCGACTGGTGAAGAGGGTGGCGCTGCGGGCGTAGCGGGTCGGAATAATGCAGTCGAACATGTCCATGCCGCGCTCGACCGACTCCAGAATGTCTTCCGGCAGTCCGACACCCATTAGATAGCGGGGTTTGTTTTTCGGCAACATCGGTTCGGTGTAATCGACCACCCTGGTCAGGAGCTCGAGACCCTCGCCGACACTGACTCCGCCGATGGCATAGCCGAAAAAATCCATCGCGGTTAACGAGGCGGCGCAGGAACGACGCAAGTCCTCGTAAATACTGCCTTGGACGATACCGAACAGGACCTGGTCGGAGCGCTTGTGTTCACGCAGGCAGTTTTCCGCCCAACGGAGGGTTTTTTTGATGGAACGGGCGGTATAATCGTGGCTGGAGGGATAGGGAATACATTCATCGAAGGCCATGATGATATCCGCGCCGAGATCGTTTTGAATGCGAACCGCTTCTTTGGGGCCGAGAAAAATTTCCTCGCCGGTCAATTCATGACCGAAAGCAACCCCGTCTTCGCCGATCTTTTTTTTAGGCAGGGAAAAAACCTGGAAGCCGCCGCTGTCGGTCAGAATCGGCCGTTGCCAGTTCATGAACCGGTGCAATCCGCCGGCTTTCTTGACCAGGCCCGCACCCGGTTTGAGGTGCAGGTGATAGGTGTTGGCCAGAAGAATTTCGACGCCGTCGGCCTCGGCTTGGGCCGGGGTCAGGGCTTTGAGGGCGGCGTGGGTGCCGACCGGCATGAACACCGGAGTTTCGAGTCGGCCATGCGGGGTCTGCAGTCGGCCGCGGCGGGCGCGGCAATGCGGGTCTTCATTGAGCAGCGTGAATTTAAACATGAATGAGAGCTCGGATAATCGATAATGAGGTTGAAACTTGCCGGCGACCATAGCGCGGTCATTTTATCATTGCGGCTGAAAAACGCAGGCTATTGCTTTCCGTCACTTCTGTCAATAGAGATCTTGTTGTCCGGGACTCGGCTCTGAAAAAAAATCCGGTGCGGGGCGATCTTTTGGGCTCAGGTTTGGGCTTGGCGGCGCATCCTCTATCCGTGACACCGATGGAAACGCCTGAGAAAATCAGTTATATCGATTGGACGGGGAAGGAAAAAAATATTAGATAGCTCTCATTCGAGTGAAAATTCCGGAATTTGTGCGCTGCGACTGTCGCCGGCCGGACCTTGCAACTTTATTGAGAAGAAGAGGGGGTTATGAAAAAATCGTTTTTATGCGCCGGCCTGGCGGTCCTGATTTTCTTGTGTGGATTGCACGGCCTGGCCTGGGCCGGCGCCTGGACCAACCGGCAGAAAGGTATGTATAACAAGCTGGCTCTGAACTATTTTGTCAGTCAGGATTACTACGACGACGATTCCGACCGTCACGGTCTGGCCTATGATGGGAAATTCACCGACCTCAATCTTAACTGGTACCTGGAATACGGCCTTACCGACGACCTTACCCTGATCTGTTCCCTCTATTACAAATGGCTGGAAGAGGAGAACGACTATTTTCGGGCCGAGAGCAACGGGGTGGGCGATCTGGAGGTCGGTCTGAAGTGGAAGCTGATCGATGAGCCGCTGGTGCTGGCGCTGCAGGGGCTGGCCAAAATCGCCGGGCCTTACGATGACGAAGTTCCGGGTCTGGGCAGCGACCAGACCGATTTCGAACTGCGCCTTTTATTGGGTAAATCACTCTATCCCTTGCCTCTCTACCTGGGGCTGGAGGCCGCATATCGCTGGCGCACCAAAGCCCCTGCCGACGAGTGGCGTCTGCTGGCCGAAATCGGTGGTAACGCCGGCAAATATTTTTATGGCCGCGTCAAACTGGACTGCATTTTCAGCGCCAACAACGCCGAGAAGGGGGCCTCCTATTCCAATATCACCCTGACTCCGGAATATGACCTGATCACGCTTGACACCACGCTCGGGGTCAACTTCAATCAGCATTTAAGCCTGGAGCTTTCCTACAAGCCGACCCTCTCCGGGCAGAACACGGCGGCGGGTTACACGCTCAGTTCGGCGCTGATTTATTCGTATTGAAGAGTAGATCAAGGAATTTTCACCCGTAAATGATTATCAATCTTAGGGAGGATTGCACATGAACAGCAAGGTTTGGCGACAGATTTTTATGCTAGCGGTTGTTTCCCTTTTCCTGTCGGCCGGGGTCCGGGAGAGCCGGGCTTTGAGCCTGAGTTCTTCCAAAGTCAGAATCAAAAATCCTCCGCCGCTTCATCTCAGCCATCAGGCGCCGGATCTGCTTGATATCGCCCGCCTGCCTCTGGCGGCCGCCGGTGGCAGCCAGAGCGCCCAGATCAATAACCTGGTGCAGCGTCTGGGTGATTATCTCCAGGGCGCCGGTCATGAGGTTCTGGCCACAGCCGGGGTCACGGCCAAGCCCTTGGCCAAGGATGGTTCGGTGATGTATGCCTACGGCAACTGGCTCGTGAAAACTGCTGAATCGACCGGCACCCGGCTGCTGGAGGTCAGGCTCAGTGAGTTTGAAGAGCCTCTTCTGAGGATGGCCCCGCTGGCCGCCGCGGCCCTGCCGTTTCGGTTTATCATTATGGCCGACGCTTATTTCGGACAGACCTTTATCCATGTCTGCGCCGTCGATCCGCTGCTGCACGCCGGGCAGTTTGTCGGCTGCGACGCCGAGATGCAAAGCCTTTTGCTGGCGGCTCGGCAGTATCTTTGTGCTGTCGTCCGAGGAGCTTTCCCCGAAGCCTATTACGATCCGCAATTGCCGTTGGTCCCGCCGCCGGCCACCGGGTTGCCGGCTTTGCGCGAGGTGGCGCAGGTCGAATTGGGCGTGGGCAATAATTTCAGCTCGATTACGGATGTCGTCGGCGCGGTGCAGAATGGGGGGGTGAAGATTTTCTCTGCGACCCAGGATGAACACCCCTATACCGTCAATGGCGCGATTTTGGATTATCAGTATCTGAGTGACGAGAAAACCGTATTCAAGGGTACGTTTTCTTTTCCGCAGTTTTCCATGATCAAGGACGGCTGGAAAAAGATCGACGGGGTTAAGACCTTTTTCCCGGACTGGGCTCTGGTCAATCATTCAGAAGAGATTGAGGCCCTGATTCAAAACAGTTTCATTCATGTGTACGGTTCAAGCGCGGCCGATCCGCAGCAGCGACTTTGCTTTTCCACGGCGGCGGGTCCGATTTACTGTCTGCAGGTTTTTGATGGTTATACCGATCCTTTGCTGTTGCATGCCGGAATCTGGCATTTTCAGAGTTTGCCCACCGTCATTCTTTTTCACGAAGTCAGCCCCGGTCTGATCAAGGTTCTGATTCATGATCCGGTGGCCCGGATCGCCCGCTATTATGATGATGTCAGCGATGCTTTGTTGGCGTCCTTCAAGGTTGCCTGGGATGCTGATGCCAGCAACAAAACCGACTGGCCGGCGCACGGTAAAATGATGATGGCCGAACGCAGCCGCGAGGCATTGGTCGGGGTCATTATCCGGGCTCTGTTTCCGGCGGCCGAGGAACTATTGCTGAGCCCGCAAAACCTGGCCGCCGCTCTGGGCAATGCTGGGCTGAAGGTTATTGATGCCCGCGGCAGCGGTTATGAGGCCGGGCATATTCCCGGCGCGCTTTCTCTGCCGCACGGTGAAATCGCTGATGCCAACATGAATCTGAAACCCGTTGCTGAACTTGAAGCGCTGCTTAGTGAAAAAGGTTTGCAAAGAACGCAGAAGATTGTGGTTTATGACGACGGTCGGGCCGCTTTAGGTGCGGCGGCGCGGATTTTCTGGATGCTTGAATATCTGGGTTGACGGGATGTTCATCTGCTTGACGGTGGTTGGCCGGCCTGGCTGGAAAAGGGGTTGTCGAGTGAGATTCTGCCGCCCGGATTTTCGGTTGCAGGGGGGGCTTTCGAGGCCGCGCCTGAAGCCCGGCTCGTGGTCGATGCCGAGACCGTGAGCGCCGGGCTGGCCGGAACCGAGCTTACCTTGGTCGACTGTCGCAGCGACGATACCTTGCCGAAAAATTACTGGAATATCTGTCCGGATCAGTATCTGTTGCCGGGTATCGCCTATATGGGCGTCACCACTGATACCACGGTTGTTGTCTATGGTGCCGATGTTACCGCCGCGGCTCGGCTGGCCTGGGTGCTGATGTATGCCGGAGTTGAAGATGTCCGGCTTCTGAACGGCGGCTTCAAGGCCTGGCAGGAGGCCGATTACGCCGGCCAGGCCGGAGCTGTGATGCGGACTCCGGCTTCCTGGTTCGGGCGGGATGAACCCCTGCATCCTGAGTATCTGGTCGGTAGTGATTACATTCGTGAAGTCGTTGCCGGGCTGCATCCGAACGCGGTCATTGCCGACATCCGCACCCGGGACGAGTATCTTGGCTGCACGGCGCCTTACGACTATATTTAGACCGACGGTCGGATCGCCGGCGCCCTCTGGGGCCATTCCGGGGACGGGCCCTGGACGATGGAGGATTTTGTCGATGCCGACGCTACCCTGCGCAGCTACACTGAAGTCGAATTGATGTGGGCCGCCGAGGGCATCAGCGGTGATCGCGCCGTCAGTCATTATTGCGGTACCGGCTGGCGCGCGGCTTTGACCTTTCTGTACGGTTACATGATGGGCTGGCCCGAGAACAACCTATATGACGGCGGCTGATATGTCTGGAGTATGGCCGAGGGGTCGGCCGATAATCCGATTATCGATGACTGCCCCACTCTGCCGGTATACTGACGTTAACCCGGTCTTGAGGGAGGCTGGGCTTGCCGGCGGGAAGGTTAGCGCCTCATCGGACCATTTTCGTTTTGCAAAACAGGAAATTATCCGATGAGGTCACTTATCGGCATTCCGCGAAGGCTGTTTCGGCTTACGGAACGGGCTTTCGTATTAATTTTTCTGCTGCTGTATGGGTTTAGTCTGGCGGCGTTCAGCCGTCAGACTGAATTTTCCTGGCCGGCTTTTTGGGTATGCTATCTCGGCGCTCTCGGGAGTTATGTCTACTGGTTGCGGTGCTTGCCGGCAATGACGCGCGGGGAGTTGCTCGGGTTGCTCGGCACCGGGTTGGGACTCAGGTTGCTTTTTCTTTTTCAGGACCCCCTGCTGTCAGCCGACCTCTACCGTTGTATCTGGGAAGGTCTGGTTACCGTCGGGGGAAAAAATCCCTATCTTTTGCCGCCGGCGCACCCTGCCCTGGTCGACTTGCGGCCGGCCTGGCACCACCTGATCAACCATCCCGACTATCCGGCAATTTATCCTCCCCTGACCACCCTGTTCAATGCCCTGGTGGCAGCCATCAGGCCCACCCCTTTTTTTTATAAAAGCTGCCTTGGGTTCTGTGACCTGCTTCTGACCCTGGTTATCGGCCTGCGTCTCAAAGCGCGCGCCCGATCTCGACGTTATCTGTTGCTGTATTTTCTGCATCCTCTGGCAATTATCGAAATCTGGGGCAGCGGCCATCATGAGGCTCTGGTCATGTTGGCGGCGCTCATTGCCCTGCATGCCCAGGAGCGGTGCCAGCCGTGGCTTGCCGTCAGCGGTTTGGTCGCGGCGGTGTTCAGTAAATATTTTTTTCTGGTTCTGCTGCGTGAGTTTTCCGGGCGGCGCCTGCTGCCGGCGCTAGTGCTGGGCGGATTCCTGCTTTTTCTGCCTTTTTATGCCAACGGGCGCGGCTTATTCTTTTCTTTATGCGCTTATCTGGAACACTGGGATTTCAACGCCGGTCTTTATCGTCTCGGGACTTATCTTTTTACCAACCATTTCCATTTGCGCCTGGTGCTGGCCGGGGCGTACCTGGTCTTCTGGCTTTACATCAATAGCAGACCCTTAAGCCTTGCCGACCGCGACCGGCGTGCGCTGTCTCTGCTGGCCGGGCTCCTGCTGGTTTCCCCCACGGTGCATCCCTGGTATGGTCTCTGGCTTCTGCCCCTGTTGGTCTTTGCCCCGAGTCCGGCCCTGCTTGGTTTTGTTTCCCTGTTGCCGCTTTCCTATATCGTCCTGGAAAACTATCAGCGGAGCGGCGTCTGGCAGGAGAACTACCTGGTAACTTTCATCATCTATCTGCCCCTGCTCGCCGTTCTCGGCAATAGTCTCGCTTGCCGGTTGCGTCAGTTGGCTGGGACAGGGGGTTAGCCCGGCAAAAAGAATGTCTAGTATTGTGACGGTTCGCTCTCTTGATTTTATTCTAACTATCCAGCCAATCCGCGCGATCCCGATTCCTTGCAGAAATCTGGTCACGTCTCCAGAATAACCGGATTTTTACGGCTATTCAGACCGCCAGGCTCCAGGCCGAAGCGTTACATTTTATTGATTCGATCTCATTCCTGCTGTTCATGCCGGAAATTTATGGCAAAAGATCAGCTCCTCTGATAATACCCTCCTGTCTGATCTTTATCGGTGATGACTGACGGCGGTTGCCGGAAATGCGCCGGGTGGTGATCGAGGCGTGGTTTCCCGCGGGATAATTTCTGAAGGAGGTAAAGGGAAAATGGAACCGGATGATTTGACGGCGCCGGCTGAGAAGCCAGGAAAAGCTTTCTTCGGTTGGTTCAGACTTTTTTTTATTGTTTTCTGCGCAGTGCTGCTCAGCGGCGCGCTGCTTTTGGGAGCGGCCAGATGGCTTTTCTTTCCGCGCGAGTTCAGGCCGGTCCATCTCAGCACTCAGGAAGAGAAGACGTTGCAGGGCAAAATGGAAAATCTGGAAAAACGGGGGCCAGGCATCAGTGGTGGGGGGGAGGCTCTTTCTTCCCCGGTGGCGGAGACACCCAGGCCCCAGCCCCACAGTGAGGCCGGTTCACGCCGCGAGATTGTTCTGAGCGAACGCGAGGTTAACGCTCTTTTGGCGCGCAGTCCGGAGCTGGCGCGAAAACTGGTGCTGGATTTTTCCGACGATCTTGCCAGCGCCGACCTGATACTGCCGTTGGCGTCTGATTTGCCGCTCCTGGGTGGTCGGACGATCAGGGCCCGCGCCGGACTTGAACTGAGATTTGAGCATGGTCGCCCGCTAGTCGCCTTGCGCGGCGTCAGTTTGTGGGGGGTGCCGCTGCCCGCTGCCTGGCTCGGCAATCTCAAAAATGTTGACCTGGTTGAAACATTCGGCGCCGGTGAAGGCTTCTGGAAAAGTTTTGCCGCCGGGGTGGAGGAAATCAAGGTCAGTGACGGAAAGCTGCGCCTGCGTCTGAAGGAATAGCCGGCGCTTTATCTTGGCGAGCGAAAAAAAAACGGGCGGTCTCCGAAGAAGGAAATCGCCCGCTTTTTCTTATGCCCGGCGGCTTGACTAGAAACCGCGCCGCCGGGATTGAGGGTGATATTTAATTGAAAAAGGCTCCCCACAGGTCATAGAGCAACTGGTTGCCGCTGCCGGCGCCCGGTTCGACCGCGACATATTCGCCCGGCTCCGAAACCTTGACCAGTACGTAGGCGCCTTGATGACCGACAATCTCGGCTGCAGTCGTCGGTCTGAAAAAGGTATCATGCTCGCCCAGGGTCCAGATTTCGGGTTCGCTGCCGGTAAAGGGCAGACGAATAATTGTCGCCGGAAGTGCATGTTCATGCCCCGCACCGGTCTCGGCTTCATGCGGTGAAGCCAATTCGTAGCGCAGCACATAGGCCCTGGCAAAACCACGACCGCTGAGGTAGACCTCTTCCTCGCCTCCGACCGTGAAACCGCAGGCCGTCAGAGAGGGCTCTAATTCTTCGGGAATGTAGAAGTAGGTTTTGTCCATCCAGGGGCCGTTGACGACCTGGCGGTGATAACTGGTTGACCGCTCCAGGGTGGTCAGAAGCTGCGGATCGATCTCGGTGATCTGGTCTCCGGTGACGCTGCCTTCCGCCGTCAGGGTGAAAAGTTCTTCGGCATGGTGATGGCTGAGTTTTAGAATCTCATCCGCCCGGGCCCCCAGAAAACTCATATTGTTGGCCATCTGCGGCTGAATGTAGGCGACCTCGCCGTTAACCAGAAAGAGGCCGTTGGGGTTGGCCGCTACCATGCCATGCTCCGGATCGTAGGTCATCAGCCGGTTTTCATCCCGGAACCAGGGCGGCGCCCAGG
The DNA here is from genome assembly GCA_011049115.1 of Pseudomonadota bacterium. Lineage (NCBI taxonomy): Bacteria > Pseudomonadati > Pseudomonadota > Pseudomonadota bacterium. The sequence continues at coordinate 29,289 of DSCM01000007.1, read as the reverse complement.
GCAGAAACTGGATTAGGCGGTCGGTAACCCGGTGTGCTCCGGCATCCTTGCCGGCATCGCCGTGACAGTCGTTACAGGATTGCGCGCCCAGGGCTTTTCCTGCCGGCAGCACCGCGTGACTGTCGGAGAAATAATGGGCCGCCATAAAAATTGCCGGCTTGGGATCGGCCGCGCCTTCGGCTTTGAGCACCTTGACCAGGGCTTCCCGCATGGCCTTGACGTCCTCGTCCCACCAGATATCGGGGAACATGTCGCCGTTATGATCGAAGATGACATAGCCGCTTTCTTTGAGAATGATCTTGCCGACGTTGGGGTTGGCGGCCCAGGTCGGGTCGTTGGCCGGAATCATGAACTGCTGCATGGGATCGACCATGCCGAGCTGCACCGGTCGGTGGTAGGCTTTGATCGCGGCGTTGATTTCCTTAAGATAAAGCACCTTGGCTCCGCCGTAGGGTAGATCCGACATGTCGGTGTCGGGTTGGGGATTGGTGTCAACCCAGGTCATCACCGTGATCGGGTTGCCGATGACCACCTGGGGATAGCCGTTGATGCCGTTGGCGTAGTAGAGCGGCGGGAAAACCTCATTGTCGTGGACCGGATCGTAGGTCAGGGGCACACCCATCGCTTTGTAGGCTTCGTAATTGGCCTGGAGAAAGTATTTCCAGAAATCGAACTTGAAGTTGGTCGGCATGCCGTTGACCAGCCGGCCTGGGTCACTCTCGCCGTCTTGGTAGAAATAATCGGCCATCTGCGAGAGAAAATCACTGGGCTGGATGCCCTTGCCGTCGGCCTCGAGATGGTTGGCGACCATGTGAAAATGGGGAATGCCGTAACCCGGGGAGGTTGAATAAACCGGGGCGATGGCGTAGGCGGGCAGAGGAAAGGCCATGACCTTGGCATCGCCTCCGGGCAGAATATTATAACCCAGCAAATTATCGAAGTTGGTGTAGCAGCCTAAAGTATCGTCAAAAGCCCGGAAGCGCCAGGATTTTTTATAAGGGACATGACAGGTCTGACAGGCGACGACGGCCAGGTGGCGGCCCGTGCTTTCGCCGAATACCTTTTCGTGGCTGGCCGAGGGGTTGACGGCTTGCATGTCCTCGCCGGCCAGATGACAGCCTTCGCAGCTTTTGGGTCTGGGGTTGGCATCAAGGTCGTTGCGGACCATGTGGGCTGTATCGACCCCTTTTTTGAAGTTATGGACATTTTCAAGGCTGCCGCCTTCACGCAAGTGACAGGTGCCGCAACCCATTTTGCGACTCGACATATGGACGTCGTAGCCCTTGGCCTCGGGATCGTCGGTCAGGTTGACATATTGGCCGTTTTTGACCCAGTCGGAGGGCATGCCGAGATTGTAGTGGCGTCCATAGGTCCATTCGCTGTTGCCGTGGTCCTTGGTCATGACATGGCACTGGCCGCAGACCTTGACCCACTTCCAGCTGTTCCGCTCTTCAACGCCACCGAACATCTCACTCATGGGCAGGGCTCCGTCGGCATTGAGGTCGGCAATATTGTAATAAGCTTTGGGCTGCCACTCCTCGCCGTTACGATCGATGCGGACGTAGGTAACCGGAGCGCCGTCACCGTTGAAATCGAGCCCCATCAGGCCGGTGACCGGGATGAAGTCGAAAAAGGACGGCAGATATTTATGCATGACCGGAGCGACGTAGTTTTCCGGCAGTTTGCCCTGCTGCAGATCGTCGATGACCCGGGCCATGTCGGGTTGACCGGTAGTCGGGTCAAAATAAGTATAGTCGCCCTGCATGATCATGCCCATGGCGAACATGGCGGCGCTCCATTCCTCGCCGACCCGGCCGGCATAGGGAATGCCCTCGCCTTCGATCAGCCCCGAACGGACATAGTCGCGGACCGAGGCATGCGGGTTATCCCAGTCGGTGTAGAATTTGCCGGGTTCATAAGCGCGCAGGCCGTAGGGCACGGGCAAGAGCTGATCCATGCCCGGCATCGGATATTTGATCTGATAGGCATAGACGAAATCGTTGAAGAAAACACCCATCATCATGTTCATGTCGGCATCGGGCGGGAGAATGTTCTTGCCGATCAGATACTGGAGAAAACCGCCGAAAAGTTCCATGATCCCGGCCTGAGCGCCCTGGAGCCGGCCCATTTCATCGGCGACGCCGTTGGGATTGGCGCAGTATTCGGCTTTGAGCATGCCGGTGGACTGATCCCAGATTTTGGGGACGTTCTGGCCGTAGAGGGCAAAAGGCAGAGAAAGGCCGTGGGCTTCCATGTTGGCGAGGCCGTCCACCCACATCTGCATCATTTCGCCGACCATTTCCTTGGGCAGGCCGGCCAGGGCCAGCATCGGCGTCGGGCGGCCCATGCGCTGAGGATCGTTGGAATAATAAAGAGCCGAACTGTTCCGCAGACCGGTCAGGCTGGGCATGCCCAGAGAAATCCGGCTGACGGTATTATCCTGGTTGCGTTCGGCGAAAATCATCATTCTCGGACGGAAGGGCTGGACCTTGAGACCGTCGGCGGCCCGGTAGGTATAGCTGCTTTCGGGATCGATATGACAGAGCAGACAGTCGGCTTCCATAACCCCGGAATGACCCCAGTCGTGGGCTTTGGGTTCACCGATATTGGCGACGCTTTCGGCAATCGTTTCACCGCCGTAGATTGCCATGGTGACGTCGTCGGCGGTGTAGCCGTAGAAATCGCGGTCATAGGTATGCAACGGGGTCAGGCTGGGATCGTCGTAGGGGGTCACCGAGCCGTCACTATTGACAATGCCTTCGGCCGGTCCGCCGCCAGGATGACAGGAATAACAGGTGGCCATCTGGTCGGCCGTACCCTGGTCGAAGAAATAAGGCTTACCTTCACTGGAAAAAGGGTTGTTCTTACTGCCGCGCACGCCTTTGGCCGCCAACTGGCGGTAGGACGGAGGTCACCAGGCTCCAAATTGGCCTGGACTTAACAGATGGCCGTAGGCATGGGCGAGGTATTTGTTAAGGCGGCTGTCTTTATTCTCGGAAACCCAAGTATCGCTGAGGTTTTCACCATTGGGGCCGGCCCCTTCGCGGAAATGGTAAGCCTTGGTCACCGACTGGTAATCATGGCATTTGCCGCAGCTCTGTTTCGGACTGTAGGCCGGACCGCGCTGGTAAACGCTGCCTGAGGCGGCGGTGACGGTGTCGCTTTCGTCCAGTTGATCGACGATGCGATTGCCCTGACGGTCATAGAGAACTACCGGGGGATGAGCGGCCCAGATAACGGTCGGCAGCAGCAGGCAGAGCGCGACCACAAATAATGCTGTTTTTTTCATTAAAACCCTCCTGAAATTGAAATATCTGAAAAGATCATTTTTTGCGTAAAATTATGCCCTTGTGACAGTCCATGCAGTCGCCGGTTTCGTGGCAGACATTACAGCTGCGAAAATTACGCCGGGCGGCTTCGCTGTGGCCGTTTTCGCGCTGATAGCTCATCCAGTCTCCCCGAAAGTGCGAAACCGGCTTCTGGTGTTTGTGGCAGTCAATGCAGTAACCGGCGTCATGACAGACCGCGCAACCGCGCCGGTCGTGTCCGGCTTCAACGCCATGCCCGGTGGTTTTCCAACCGAAATTGTGATCAGTGGGTTTTTCCGTGCGGTGACAGTTCTCGCAGAAGGCCTGGCGATCGGAGTGGCAGTAGGCGCAGGCGGTTGACAGCCGGGAAGCAAAGCCGTGTTTTTTCTCCCAGTCTCCGGCATGATCGGGCGGAGCGTTTTCAGCTCTGATCTGTTCGTGGCAGGCTTCACAGTCCTGTGGCCCTTCCTGTTTCCGGTGGCAGTCAAGGCAGCTCGCCATGTTCGGCCCGAAGTTCAGCCCTCGCTCTTTGGTGATCTCGTTGTGACAGTTGTCGCAGCTCAGATCGGCGTGGGTCTCGTGGCTGAAAATCAGATCGGCCATACCTCCAGGTTTGCCGGCCGGGGTGATTGCATACCCATTTTTCGCGCTTTCCGTTGTATGGCAGAGGAGGCATTCAGGGGAAGGCTCTTCGGGGTTGAATTCATGGCATTCCCGGCAATTAGCCATGGTGGCCGCGGCGAAGTCGCCGGCGGCATTTTTTTTGTGGCACTGCTCGCAGCCGGTTTCCTGCTCGAGAATGTGAAAGCGGTGACTGAATTTAAGTCCGACCGAGGTTTTGCAGGCTCCGAAAATCAAGGCCCCGAAGATAACTGCGAAAAGTCCCAGTCGGAAAATCTTTCTCTTTTGTTTGTTCATGGAGTTGCCTGTTCCGTCCTTAAAAGAAGAGGTTGATGGTCCGGATCTGAAAATGATCTTCAATTAATAGTTAAAATCAAGTCTGACCGTAACCTGGTTGAAATGATCAACCCCGAGCTCATCTTCATAATAATCATCCTGGGCGTATTCATAGGCGATTTCAACCCTGGAATGGGCGCAGGTTTGCCAGCCGAGGGCCAGGCGCCAGCTGGTCGAAGCCTGGTCCTCGAGGAGACTGTTGACGTCTTCTCTTTTGTGATAGAAGCCGGCGGCCAGCTCCAGGCGCTGGAACAGGGTTTGGCTGATATCGGCAAACCAGGAGGTCGATTCGCCTTCGTAGAAAAGATCGCGGTCTTCCCACCAGTAGCTGACGCCGGCGCCGGCGTGAAAACCATGCCAACCCAAACTGTCAAGTAGGTCAAAACCGGCGGTAAGGCGTTGGAAATCGGTATTATAGAGATTCTCGTTTTCGCCGTGCGCCAGACTGCGATTGGTATAGCGGGTATAAATTGTGCAGCCCGGTAAAATCGGCAGGGGCTGACTGAGGCGAAAATCAAATTCAAGGTAGCCCTCTTCCTGCATCAGATAAAGACGATTGAATTCCGAACTTAAGGCTTCATCAACGGTGTAGCTGAAATCAAAGAGAAAATCAGCTTGGGAAGCGATGGCATAGCGACGATACAGGGAAAAATCGAGCACCGTGCCGGTCGCGGCCAGGGTGGTTTCCAGGCCGCAGTCGAAAAAACGGGTATGGTCATTGATAAAGGCAATCCGACTGCGGAATTTCCACAGATCGGAAGGCTGCCAGAAGATGGCGGTTTCCCAGGAGGTCTCCTCGAAAATTACCGCGTTCAAGTCAATCACCAGGCCGGGCAAGGGCCGAAGGCGCAGGTTGGCGCCGCCGATGCCGTCGGGACTCGGCCGGCTGTAGTGCTGCACCGCCCGGCCGCCGAAGGATTCGATTTCCAGTCCGAGCCAGGCGGGTTTCTCGTAGCGGGCCGAAAGGCCGTCGAAATGGATGGTTTCGGCGCCGTAAGCATATTGGCGCCCGGCGCGCAGGGTCAGACCTTTTGTGAATATGGAGCTTTTCTCAAGGTAAGCATAGTAACATTCAAAATCCTGGCGGTGGCTGCCGCGGCTGTCGGTGTAATCCTGGAAGACCGAACCCTGCCGGGTGCCGTCCAGATCCTTGGCGTAAGTGGCCATACCCGCAAAGCTTAAACCGCTTTCTCGCCATTTGACGTCGGCGGTCAGGGTTGTAAAAAATCCTGATCCCGGTCTTCATCCACGGTTAGCGCTACAGTCGGAGCGTCCGACCACTGAATTCGGTATTTGCTCGTGTTTTTCAGGGAGATATCGGCCTGGCCCAATTCCAGGGCCCAGCCGGGCGCGGCCAGCAGCAGCCCGCCCAGAAACAGTCCCGCGACCAGGGTTAGGTAGTGCCTTGGTAATCCAGCCATCTAATGAATCCTCTGCTAAAATGTTTCGGAGTGGCGTTCGGGGTATCGAATTTATCTGGTTTTATCTTATCTTTATTTCCGGGGGATTAGATTATATTAATCGATCTTGTTGGTTAAGTAAAAACCTTAAGAAATCGTGAAAAAATCTACCGGTTTATTTGGTTTTTTTATACAAATGCTTTTTCATTGAAGCTGTGGTTTCCCCGAGGGATGAAAGTGGGGGTTGTTTTTTTGGGGGGATATGGTCTGTGAGCTCGATGGCGGTCGCAAGGTCCGGACCGATCTTTGGCGGGCGTACGAACGGTAAAAAAAAACGCCTCCGTGTTTCGGAGGCGTTTTTTTTACCCGGCATGGTCACGCCGCGGTGCTGTTAGTGGCCGACTGCCAACGGGATAATGACGGCGGAACCGTCTTGGTTGTGCTCCAGCTCCGCCTGCAGACGCTCCCTCAGCTCTGGGGTTTCGTCGATCATGGCGGAAATGAGTTCCATTTTGTCCGCATTGCTCTGGAGTTTCTTTCTGCGGAAATGATCAACCGAGCAGAGCGCGATGGAAAGAAAAACAAAAGAACCCCAGGTCACGATCAAGGGAATGACCAGAACGTTGAGCGAGGGGATAAAAGCGGCCGGAATGGCAAGAACGCCGATGAATTTACCCATGACCAGGAAAATGGCTCCGATCTTGGTTAAAGTCGGAATTTTCTGTATGATCTCAATAAAACCGGCGGCTTCCTGCGTCTGGCTGAAAGCGTAATCGCGGCGGTAATTTCTGTGGCGGGCGGCCGTCATTTCTATCTCCGCAAAGGATGTGCTTAAAGGCGGCTTAAACTGAAGGGCGCCGCTTGGTTTATGAAAAAAATCTCAAGTTTACACCATAATATATAGCGCATCGGTCCAAATTGTCAAGCTGAATTGTCAAGCTTTTGGGTGCCGCAGATCAGCTTCGGTTTGAAAAAAAACAAGAAAATGATCTGAGAAGAGTGCCTGTTTGCGACCATACGCCTTCGGGTACAGGTTGAAATGCCGATTTCAGGTTGAGGGTCTCGCTACCCGTAGTCGGCTATTCATTGGTATCAGTTTTCCTGAGTCCGCGGCGGAACTGTGTTATTAAAAAGGCTGCTCTCCCCGGTTTTTTTCTGATAGTTTCATGAACTGGAAATTTTGCTTTCCTGTTCAATCGTTTCAGTCAGGTAGAATTCGCTAGTCATTTTGCGTTCAACGATCTCGTTGCCGAGCAGGTTTTCGAGCAGTTTGGTGACCTCAAGGCATTTACCGCCTTCAAAACCCGCCAGTTGCAGGTCGACAGCGCCGTCGACGCCGATTTTAATCTTGATTTTTTCCATGGTCCTAGACCTCCCGGCTCAGGGTCATATTGATGGTTCCGGCCTCATTTTCCTCGTTGGTCAGCAGAAAGCCCTGCTGGGCCAGGGTATCCCTGACCACGTTGTAGGCGTAGCGCTGATTCAGGGTATTCATGAAGGTGGTTTGGTCGACATCCTTGATCGAATCCCAGTCGGCCACCACATCAAAGGTTTCGCCGTTAAAGCGAAAACCGATATCATAACCGCTCTTGGTGGGAATGATAAGATCGGCCTTTTCTTTTTTCCAGAGCCAGCCCTTGGCCTTGAGTTTGCCTTCCTGGTATTCCAGCTCCATGTCGCTGATCGCTTTTTTCAGAAAAATCTTGTCCGCGATTTTGCTTTTGATCTTGGTGAAATGGGACATAACGGCCTCCTGGCAGATAGTTAGTTCTCGCTGTTGGCTTTGCGGGTGCGTTGCGCCGCCCAGGCTTTCAGGGCATTGATTTTTTCACTCATCAGTCGGGAAATGGGAATGATTTCGCTGACACTGGCGAGGATGTCGGTTTCCGTGAACTCGCGCTGGTTTTCGTCAAAGGCGTTGAACATCGCGTCATAGATGATCTGTTCGATCTCGGCGCCGCTGTAGTCGGTGGTGGCCTGAGCCAGTTTTTCAAGATTGAACTGGCGAATGACGGGACGGACTTTTTCGAGCAGGACCTTGAAGATGGCCTGGCGCTCCGTGGTTGAGGGCAGATCCACGAAAAAGATTTCATCGAAACGGCCCTTGCGCATGAGTTCGGGGGGGAGTTGCGCGACGTCGTTGCCGGTGGCGATGATAAAGACGGGTTTGGTTTTTTCCTGCATCCAGGTGAGAAAGGTTCCTAAAATTCGAGCCGATGTCCCGCTGTCGCCGGCCGCGCCGGAGGATCCGGAGAAGGCTTTTTCCAGCTCGTCGACCCAGAGAATGCAGGGTGAGATGGTTTCCGCCAGCTGAATCGCCTGGCGCAGGTTCTGTTCCGATTCGCCGAGGAGGCTGCCGAAAACCTTGCCCAGGTCCATGCGTAACAGCGGCAGCTTCCAGAGACCGGCGGTGGCTTTGGCGGTCAGGCTTTTACCGGTTCCCTGAATACCGATGATCAGGATGCCCTTGGGAGCGGGCAGGCCGTAATCCTTGGCTTTGTGAGTGAAAACCTGGCTGCGTTTGCGCAGCCAGGCCTTGAGATTTTCGAGGCCGCCGATATCGTTAAGGCTTTCCTGGACCGGAAAAAATTCAAGAATTTCTCCCTTTTTAATGATCCCGCGTTTTTCCTGCAGAATGATTTCAATGGCTCGTTCATCGATGGCCCCGTGGATAATGATGATTCTTGAGAAAAGATTCTTGATATTGACCATCGACAGGCCCAGTGTGGATTCAATGATTTTTTCTTTCAATTGCGGCGTCGGCGGTTTTCTTTGGGAGGTGCTGAGGACGACGCTGTCAAGTTCCTTCTCGATTTCGAGGTAGCCGGGCAGCTCCAGTTCGATCTGGCAGATATCCTCCCGCAGTTCCAGGGGCAGAGACGGGCTGGGAGTGGTCAGGACGATGGTTTTTCTGGTGAACTGAAGATCATGGTTGAGGTTGCGCAGGGAGCGTAAAATAATGCTTTCGCGAAAGTGCAGGTGGAAATCCCGCAGAATAAAGATGGCGCTGCCGCTGAATTTCTTGATTTCCAGCAGGCAGTTGATGGGGTCGGGGCGTTCCTTATTCTTGATGCCGGGCATGTCCCCCTTGATCGGGTTGAAACCGTCGGCCAAATCCCAGGTAATGATATTCTTGTCCTTGAAAAACGGCGATTCAGCGACCATGGAGAGAAAACGGGCCTCTTCATAGGTGATGACGTTGATCAGGGAATGATTGCTGCGAATCGTGGTGTTGAAGCGTTCAAGAAAGGTCATTGGTCATCTCCCGGCCATGGGCAAAAGGTCAAATCAACCGCAGAGGTTGAAAGACATATGTTCGAATTTATTAACCAAGGCGAAATTTCCGGTCAGTCGGAAAAGCAATTTCTCGCCTTCGGCGTTCAGTCCCCAGGCACATATTTCTCCGGTTTCCGTGATGCGGATATGGATATTATTGTTTTCGCACATGCCGCTGGTCGGTGGAAGGGACTTTTTATCCACGTTACACTCCTCAAACTTTAGTCCAGGCGAACGGATTTCTTTCTTTTCCAGATCGTCTGATTGCGACGCAGGTCCTTGACCGTGATCAGCAGGTCACAATTGAGACTGATGTCGAAGGTGATCTCCAGGCGCTGCTCGTTGTCCATTGCCGGCGGATCAAGTGGAATAATCTCGGGCCGGGCTTCGTTGATGAAAGACTGCTGTTCTTCGCCCAGATTTTCTTCAAGATGCATGCGTCCCGCGCCATCAATGACGATCTCGCGATCACTGCTGCTTTCGGGGCGATCCATGCGAAAGATGTCGAGTTCGACTTCAAGTTGGCCGGCGAAAAAACCATTGGCGATAACGCTGGTTACTCCGTTCTGGGTCGGGTAAGGAGTGCCCTTGGGTATAATGATGTCGAAACGGTAGCCGTCCCCCTTGGTTGTGCGGCTGCGGAGGGCGTAGTTGGCTTTGATGGTGGCCTGGCGGTCGCCTTTTTTGAGATAGCGCAAGGCTCCGATCGGAATGGTTTCATGGGCTTTGGCGCTCAGAAACTTGGGACCGAAAAATTTACGCATGATATTGTTGTAGTAAAAGGTCGGCAGGCTCAGTCCCGCTCCGAGAACATACCTGATATTTTCGTAGGTGACCCCGAAGCCGGAAGCGAGGTCGAAAAGGTCGCGTAACAGAACCTTGAGCTCTTTCCCGTAGCCTTTGCAGTCGAGCATCGCATGAAGTTCGTCGCGAGTCAGACGTAACTCGATGCCGTCGATGTTTTCCTGAAAAAGGGGCTTGATGTTGAGTCGATCCCGGATTTCCCGGGCTTTTTTCAGGGTGAGCGGAGTCTGCTCGGCGAAATAGTCCTGAATCACCTTGTCGATATCGACGGCACCATAGTTTTTGTGCATGCTGCAGATGATGACGCTCTGCAGGCGGGGCTCATGGCTGCTTTCCACGATCTTGACCAGATAAAGGTCTATGGTGGTGTAGCCGGATTGCAGATAAATAAGATGTTGATCGGTTTGGTTGGCGAGGTCGTAACCGAGCAGGGCGCAGACCGCCTCATCCACGATTTTATAGTTGATCAGGCCGATACGCAGGCAAAACTCTTCGATGGTCGAGGCGAAAACGGAAAAATTGAGCGGTTGGACGATGAAAACGATCATTGCGATCTGATCCTTGCCGTACAGGCTGTGGAGTCGATCGATGATATTGATCAAAAGGTCGGTGGCGGCCTGAAAGGTGCTGATTTCCTGGTCGCCGATGATGCGCGGCAGGTACTGTTTCTTGCTCATGTACTGCTTCATGTAGCGAAAGGTCGCCTGCGAGTTGAATTTCTTGTGGGTAAAAACCTCCTGGCCGCAGTAGATGCGTTCGCCATAACAGATCATGGCTGGAATCAGGTGGATCTTCTCCGGCCCGGCCTGAGTGTTGATTTCAACCGTTGTTGAAATCTCCCCCAGATGGACCGACTCGACGCGGCCGTTTTCCTCGTCCTGGCTGTAAACCTGAAGATTGACGTTGTTGAAAAATATCGAGATGTTCCTGGCCATAACTTTAGCTGGGTTTGGCTTCTTTTTATGGTTTGCGAATCTTTATGATCTTGAGATCGCGGGTCTGCGAGGCTTCGCTGAAGACCTTGAGCTCTCTGCAGTTACGGGTAATCCGGATAATGCGCGCCAGCACCTTTTCCCGCAGATCCGGGTAATGGGGTTGGCCGCGAATGAAATCGATGATGCGATTCAGGATGGGCAGGCTCTGAAACTCAGCCAGTTCCCTTTCCTGTTCCAGCAGCTGGTGCAGTATGCTGTTGACCGCCTCCCGAAAAAAGCCGCTGTAGCGCCGGGTACGGTGTACTACTAGCGCAAAACAATCGCTGCCGTCAACCATGATTTCAGAGAGCTGTCCGGCCGCCAACAGCAACGGGAAATCGGGTTCACTGTCGGGTTGCTGGCCCAGCAGCAAGGCCTGAAGCTCCGGCGGCCGGCCGTGGACCTGTGTCAGCAGCTCCAGGTTTGTCGGCATGTTTCCCGCGGCGATGTCGAACAACAGCCTGGTCAGGACGAGGTGGGCGATTTCCGGATGTTGGTTGAGAAATTCAGTCAGGGCGGAGTTTATCTTTTCGAGATCCTGTCCTCTGGTTAAACGTTCCTGGATGGTCAGGGCCCGGCGTTCTTCCCGGTCTTTAAGCAGGTTCAGGAGGGTTGGAATATCATCGCTTCTGAAATGGGGGGAGAGCAGGTTGAGCAGACGATAGGAAAAATTCCAGTCGGGATCTTCAAGCAGACTGAGCAGTTGCTTACGGATTTGCGGGCGCTGGGCCTGGCGGCACATGAAGAGCGCGATTTCCCGGTAATGAGGTTGCTGCAGTGGGCTTTTACAGGAGGCCAGAAGATCCGTCCAGTCCTGGTTGCATTCAAGGGCGGCCAGGGCCTTGAGCAGCTCGGGATAGAGTTCTATGTTTTCCGCCCGGCGGGCCAGTTGCTTTGCCGCGTCGGCGCTTTCTCCGGGCCAGGGTGGTCCGGACAGGGCCCGCAGGACGGCTTTTGTCTTTTCAGGGCGGCGGCTTTCGGCAAGAGTCTCCAGTAAGACCTTCAGGGCTGCGGAGCTGCGCATTTTACCCAGGGCGGTCAGGGCCAGCTGTTGCTCGTCGGGGCCGCCGCGCAGAGCGCGATCGCGCAAGAGTGCAACGGTTTTTGCATCCTGACAACCGGCCAGGTGGCAGAGTGCTTCCTCTCTTTTTTTCCGTCGCCAGGATCTGCCGTTTTTCAGAAGTTGTCGACAGCCCTCCCCGGACCCCGAGTTCGGCCAGGGCCGTTGCGACGGCGGGATTGTCATTGAGGCGGGCCAGCAGCTGGGGTTGAAACTCGTCCAGGCGCAGGCGACCGATAAGCCGGATGATATCTTCCTCCTGGTCCTTATCCCGAGAGGACAATGTCTTTTCGAGCAGTGCGCAGAGTCGCTCGCGTTCGGCGTTATCCGTGGGCGGCCCGATAAAATCGAAAAACTCGGTTTGGCGGACGAGCCGGGAAGGGTCGCCGAGGAGTTGTTGGTTGAAAAAAAGCTGCGGATACAGATGCTTCAGCTGGTTTAAACCGTCGCGCCGCGGCGCCGGGTCGGTAATAACGCTGAGCAGACGTAGGGCAAGGTCGGCGGGAAAGATTTTGACCGCGCAGGCCGTGGTGGCGTCGACCGCTTTACCGCGTTGCAGCAGGGAGGCAAAATAAGCGAACAGAGAGGCCTGAGGTTGATTGTTGAGCAGCGGTTTTTTGAGTCTGACGGTCTCCGGGTCGTTGATTTCCGGATCATCGACCCCGATCTTTTCCAGGACGAGCAGCAGGAAATGACTGTTGCCCAGAAGCCAGGCCGCCATCAGAATCAGGTGAAGATTGATATCGCTGGGGCCGTTCAGGCGGTTGGCCATCTCCAGGCACAGACTGACAGCTTCTTTGTATTCCCGTGAGGAACGAGCGTAATTACGCAAGTCGAGCTGGATCTGGTTGAAGATTTCAAAAACCCGCCAGCGCAACTCCCAATTTTCGGTGAGGAGATCGTTGATGATCGCGGATGAAGGCAGCAGTTGTCGCATGGTCAGGTTGTTTATCCGCTTCCGGAATAAAGCAACGGTCCATTGGAACCGGGCCTGCGGTTTTTATTTGGCGTTTTTGGGCGGGTCATGGGCAGGCAGCGTGTACGGTAAAAGGTTTGGTCTTGCGAAGTCAGCCGGGAAATCGAGCTTGGTTAAGGTCGAGATTAATTTATTCTTCATATCATATTCCAAAATTCGGGAACAACCGCGAATTTGTGTGCTTGAAAATCGTCAGTGAACCGAAGCGGCCGCCCAGAGTACCAGTTGCGGAAAAATTTCCAGTATAATAATCGTGATGATGTAGGAGGGAAGGAAATAGCTGACGCCTTTTAAAATGGTGCTCAGGGCTATGTCTTCGGCCATGCCTGCGACCACGTAGGCGCTGACTCCAACCGGCGGGGTGATGGCTCCCATGGTGGTGACGATGGTGATAATTACTCCGAACCAGATCGGGTCAAATCCCAGTTTCAGGGCCAGTGGGTAGAAAATCGGAATCGTGATCATCAGCAGGCCCAGAGCATCCATGATGGCTCCGCCGATGATGAAGACCAGAAGGACAAGCCAGAGAATCAAAGTCGGGGAGATCGGCAGGGCGGCCGCCCATTCGGCAATAGCGTAAGGCAACCGCGTCAGAGCCAGAAAACGGCCGAAAATGACAGCTCCGGCAATGATGATAACGATGAAACTGGAGATTTTCAGGGTTTCGTTAATCGCGGCTGAAAATTTCGTCAAGGTCAGGGAGCGACGGGCCAGGCTTAAGAGCAGGGCGAAGCCGGAGCCGATAGCTCCGGCTTCGCTGGGGGTAAAATAACCGGCAAAAAGGCCGCCCATGACCAGTGAGAAAAGGAGCAGCATTTCGAACGATCCTTTCAGGGAGATAAGTTTTTCCCTGAACGTGGTTTTCTCGCCGAGTGGTCCCCAGGCCGGATGGCGCCGGCAGATGATGATAACGGTGAAGGTCAGCAGGAGGCCCATGATCAGCCCGGGGATGATACTGCCGAAAAAAAGCTTGGCGATCGATTGGCCGGTGTAGATGCCGTAGACCACCAAGACAATACTGGGCGGAATCACTACTCCCAGGGTCGACCCGGCCGCGATCGAGCCGGTAATCAGGGTAGGATGGTAACCGTATCTGCGCATCGAGGGCAAGGCGACCGAGGTCATGGTGGCCGCAGTCGCCGTATTTGAGCCGCTGATGGCGGCAAATCCGGCGCAGGCGGCAATGGTGGCTACGGCCAAGCCGCCGCGGGTCGCTCCCAACCAGGTATAGGCGCAACTGTAGAGGCGTTGGTTGACATTGCTGTGAAAGCAGATATGGCCCATGAAAATGAACAGTGGAATAATTGTCAGATCGTACGAGGAAAACGTCATCCAGAGGTCGTTGCCGATCAGGGTCAGGGCGGCATCTGCCGAGGTGAGCCGGGCAACGCCGATAAAGCCGGTGACGGCCATGGCGAAACCGACTGGAATCTGTAAGAGAAGCATCGCCGCCAACATCAGAAAGAGGCCGGCGATGCCGACAATTTCCGGGCTCATGTCGGTTCCGAGTCAGAGGTTGCTTTCGAGTTCAGACTGGCCTTCAGATCGGCGAAGAGGACCAGAGCCAGAAAGGCAAAGCCGAAAGCGGTCAAATAGATGAATGGGTGGAAAATCATGTGCAGGGTTTCCGAGGTTTCTCCGGACAGGCGGATACTGTCGCCCCAGAGCCAGGTCCGCCAAGCCGCCAGACTGAAAAAGAGAGCTCCGGTCAGATGACTGAAAATCGCCGTCCAGCGCTGCCAGAAACGGTTGTAGTGGCGGGTGATGATATCGACGATAATATGCTTTTTTTCCATCTGGGCGCTGCCCAAGGCCAGGGCTATGGTGATCGCCCCCAGATAGCCGATAATCTCAAAAGAGCCTTTCAGCGGTCTGCCGAAGTTTCGGCAGACGACATTGGCGCAGCCGATCAGCATCATCAGGATCAGGGAAAGTCCGGCCAGGTTCAGCTTGATTCGCTGAAACCTGGCCAGGAAATTCCGGAAAGCATCATTTCCCCGCATATTCTTTTTCGTAAGCCGCTTTGAGTGCGTACAGGTCATCAAGAAAGGCCTTGCCCGGCAGGCCGGCCTTGGCGGTGTGGTTGAGGTAGGCTTCGGTCATGAAGCGAACCCGTTCGGCGATGATCGCGCTTTCCTGCGGCGAGATGGTATTTATTTTAACCCGATGCTCGTTTTCCGACCAGGTCAGGGCCTCGCGGACATGGTCGTCTTCATAGGCGCCGGTCCACAGAGCCTGTTCGCGGCCGAGGTCGGAGAAGATTTTTTGGGTTTCAGGGGTCAGGGCCTCCCATTTTTTTTGGTTCATGATCACCGCGAAGGAAGTGGTCGGACCGTTAATGATGGTGACATGCTTGCAGAGTTCGGCGAATTTGAAATCTTTCATGATTTCCAGGGAGGAGAAGATTCCTTTGACGACCCCCTTCTGTAGGGCTTCAGGGGCCGCCGACATCGGCATGGCCACGGCCACGGCTCCCATCGCTTCGAGGTAGCGGCCTGAGATGCCGGTGCCCCGGATTTCCATGCCCCTGAGCTCTTCCAGCGTAGTGGCCGGAACCTTCAGCATGAGGTTGGCCGGAGCGCATGTAAACATGGTCAGGACCTTGACGTCCTTGAAGCTTTCCGGCTGGTATTTTTCATAGAGATCCCAGAGGACGGCGCTGGCCACCCTGGCGCTGGTGAAACCGACCGGCAGGTCAACCGCCTCAAACAAGGGGAAGCGTCCGGGCAGATAAGGTGGGCAGAAACAACCGATGTCGGCGAGACCGTTTTTGACCCCGTCGAACATATTTTTGGCTCCGAGCAAGGTGCCGCCGGGAAAGGTCATGATCTTGACTTCGCCCCGCGTGCGGGCTTCGATTTCCTGAGCCCAGCGCTCCATCTGGACGCAGGGAAAGGTCGGGGCCGGAGGAAAATTGGCGTAGTTGAGAGTCTGGCAGTCGGCCTGACCGGCCGGATAACCAAGTGCCATAATCGTGGTCAAGACCATCAGGATAGTAAGTTTTTTTCTTAATCCGAGCAATGTTTTGAACATGATTTATACCTTTCCCGAACGGTTTTCCGATGAACGGAGTTTTGGTTGTTGTTTTTTGGGGAATTTTAAACGAGCTGCGTTCAGCTCGTTTGGCCTTGCGATCGGTCATTCCATGACCGGATGTCGGTGGCTGTTTTTTTGCAAAAACGGCCCCAGCGACAACCAGAATACTTGCTTTTGCCCGGGGATGCAACTTTTTTTCTGTCAAAGGCATTGACTTGGAGTCGCTGCTGACGATTTTGACGGTCTCGCCGGGTTGACAAAAGTGAAAAGATGTTCTAGAGCAATCCCCTTTTTTCAGCCCCGCCGCATGCGGCTATTATTTAGAGGACGGAGATCTGTAATGTTAAAAAGATTTGCGCCTCGGGTGAAGACCCGGGGCGAACTGGAGGAACTCCAGCGTCGCCGCCTGGCCTGGACCCTTCGCCATGCCTATGAGAATTGTGATTTCTATCGCCGGCATTTTACTGAGGCCGGAGTTTCTCCCGAAGACTTTAATAAACTAAAGGATCTGCGTTGTTTTCCTCTGACCACGGCGGAAGATTTTCGCGCCGGTTATCCGCTGCCGTTTAAATCGGTCCCGGAAAGAGATATCGTTCGAATTCACGCCTCATCGGGCACTACCGGTAAACGCAAGGTCGCGGCGTATACGCAGAAGGATATTGACGACTGGCTCAACATGTTCTGTCGCTGTTACGAGATGGCGGGGTTAAGCTGTGAAGACCGGGTTCAGATCTGTGTCGGCTACGGTGTCTGGACCGCGGGCGCCGGCTTTCAGCTGGCCTGCGAGCGCTACGGGGCGATGGCCTTGCCGACCGGACCGGGGAATCTCGATCTGCAATGTACCTTTCTGGTTGATTTCGCGACCACGGTGCTGTGTTGCACGGCTTCCATGGCCTTGTTGCTGGCGGAAGAGGTGCAGCGCCGGGGCTTGCGTGACAGGATCAATCTTAAAAAAGTAATCTGCGGCTCGGAGCGGACCAGCGCCGCGATGAGGCGGCGCATCGTCGAGCTCCTGGGGCTGAAAGAGTTTTATGATATTCCCGGGTTGACGGAGGTTTATGGTCCGGGAACCGGGCTTAACTGTCACTGCAGCAGTAAAATTCATTATTGGGCCGACTATTACTATCTCGAGTTTCTCGATCCCGAAACCCTTGAACCGGTGCCTGATGGCGAGGTCGGAGAGATGGTTTACACCACCCTCTGGAAGGAGGCGGCCCCCCTGGTTCGCTATCGTTCAAGGGATCTGGCCCGGGTCGTGAGTGAGCCTTGTCCCTGCGGGTCGATCCTGCCGCGACACAGCGCCATTCTGGGCCGCAGTGACGATGTTTTTATTATTCGCGGAGTTAACGTTTATCCAGGTGAAGTCGATGCGGTGCTTTCCGGGATCGAGGGGGTCGGCAGCGAGTATCAGATACACCTGGACCATCTGGAGGATGGGCGCGATTATCTGACCCTGAAAGTTGAGCGGTCGGTTCAGACCGGGCCTGAGCGCGATGAATTTCTGCGGGGAGAATTGATCAGTCGGCTCAAGCACCGCCTCATGGTCACTCCTCGGGTCGAGCTGCTTGCCTATGGCTCGCTGCCGCGCAGCGAGCGCAAGACGCAGAGGGTTTTTGATCGTCGCTATGATTGAGGGTTGGTCTTCGTTGAGAGTTGCGCTGGTGCTCGGAAGGGTGAGCTCGTTTTGGTCTGGAGTCAGCCCGGTTTTGATTGCTTCTTGCCCCGGAAACTTGGTTTGTTTAAGGAATTCCAAGTTTCCGGGGTTTGTTTTTGGGTGCGCCCGAGCTTTTTCTTTTGCCAGGGATCGCGGTTTGTTTCCGGGACTTGAGTTTAAAGGGGCATTGACACGGATTCGGATTTGAAAACCTGAAAGGAGAAGCCCTCAGGGTTGCCGATGTAGAGGGTTACGTAAAAAGGAGCGGAACCGGTATGGGATAAGACTATTGAGCCGATTTCAGAGGGTAAAGTTTTACTGCCGCTGCCGGTGTAAAGGGCGTCCAGGGTGTTGACGAGAATGGCGTGGGCCGCAATATCCTCGAGCGTGGTGGTGTATGAAATGGGGACTATAGGACCAATGGGGCCGACAATCGGCTCCGTAACCGCCCTGGTTTTGAAAATCAACCCGGAGTCACCGCCGGCGGTGGTGAAGGCAAGCTCCATATTGGTGATGATCTCGTCGCTGTCGTTGGTGATGGCGATGCCGGTCCACCAGCCCGCGTCGGGCATGGAAACCACATAGGGGATCTTGACCTGCTGCCCGCCGCTGAGAGCCAGCAGGGGGCTTGTCCATAACAGCACAACCACCATCATCATCGTAAACAGAAAAGCCCTTCTCATTGTTTTTCCCATGTGCGTGCCTCCTTTTCCTTCGTTAGAAAAATGTTGATCTTGACGATAAAATTAATGTACCATATCCAAGGTTAATTGCAACTTTTTTGTCGTAAAAAAATCGGTAACTATGCTGTCAACCCGAAAGATCCTGATTGCAACGGTTTTCATTCGGGCGGATAATCATCCGGCGGCATAGTTTGCAAATATCTTATAATAAAGCAGGATCAAAGAGGTGCTTTATGCCGTATGTCAGTATTAGGGTCGCCGGTAAACTTGAACGCGAACAAAAAGCCGAAATCTGTAAAGGGGTGACCGAAGTGATCGCCCGGGTCGCCAATCGCCCGCCGGAAGCGGTCATTGTTTTTATTGACGAGGAGAGTCGGGACAACATCAGTAAAGGCGGGGTTCTCCTTTCAGACCTGTAAGGATGGAGCGCCCCCTTTCAAGTTTCCAGTCCGGACCGGGGTTGCTTGCCGGAAGAGCGGGCCGTTTTGTTCGCGTGGAAGAGTGAATTTCCCCTCCGCACTCGCAAATGTACGAGAATGCGGAGGAATGGGAGTTTGCCGGAGTTTTTGCTTTCCTGCCGTGGTCGGCGGGAGGCTTTTCGGGGCTTGCAATCCGGACAACATATGCTATCTTGAAGTAGTAGTTTATCGATGACTTGCGGTTATAGAACATGACAATCATTTCAGTGAGGGTCTTGTTCGCGGGACGAACGGCTTGACTTTTACGGAAAGGATAAAAATGTGAAAACCTGGCTGCGCCTGTTGTTTTACTGTGGATTGGTTCTGGTTCTTTTGCTGCTCGCGGTGGCGGCGGGGTTGAAATTATATTTCACGGAAGAACGCCTTCGCAGTTTGCTGTTGCCTCCCATAGAGGACGGTTTGGGCCGCAAGGTCGAGGTCGCCTCTTTGCAGATCGATCTTTTTAAAGGGGTCAGGATCGGCGGTCTCGCGGTTAAGGAAGGTGACGGGCGCAGTGATTTTGTCACGGTTCGGGAGTTCAGCTTGGGTTACAACTGGCGTCCTCTTTTGCAAAGGCGTCTTGAGATCAGCCGGGTTCGGGTTGCAGGCCTGGCGCTGAAGGTTCGCCGCCGGCTTGACGGCAGTTATAATTATTCCGAGCTTAAATTTTTGCAGAGTCCAACCTCAGGGCCGGAGCAAGGTTTTCCGGTTTCGACTTCGTCTTCCCAAGGAAAGGCTCTGCCGCTGGCCTTGGTGGTTCAGCGAGTCGAGATTGAGAATTTGCGGGCTTTCTTTTTCGATGAAAAGGGTGAGCTGCCGGCAGCGGAACTGGTCGCCGCTCTCGGCGCCGATCTGAAGTTGAGAGATCTGCGGCCGGAAGCGCTCGATTTTTCGGGAAAGATGGATTTCAACCTGACCGCCGAACAGGGTTCCTTGCAGGCCGGGGTTCAGGGTCAGCTTGAATTCGACCGGCAGCGGATCGATTATCATCTGGATAATCGTCTGAATGAACAGGCGTTCGCGGTCAGCGGTCGGCTTAGTAATTATCTCGGGAGCAGGCCGGAGCTCGTGCTTGATCTGGCGGCCGGTCGTCTCGATCTGGCTTACCTTTTCGGCCTGGTTCAGCCGCCGGCGGAGGCTGGAGGATTACCAAAACCCGAGCCTCGCGCGGTTGACGAGGAAAAGGCGGAGCCGCTTGCCGAACCCCCGCTGACGGTCCGGGGCCGTTTGGCCGTGGCTGAGTTGGTCTATGAAAACTATCGAATGCGGGAATTATCCGGTCGCTATCAGTTGGCAAACGGGGTGTTCGAACTGGCCGATTTCAAGGGTAAACCGGCGGAAGGATTGTTCTCGGCCGACCTCGTCGTCCGCCCGTTTCAGCTCGAACCGGAATTTGACGGCAATCTTTCCTTTTCCGAGTTGCAAATAAAGTCTTTGAGTACCATGATGGCGCCGGCCTTGGCTGAAAAGGTCGGCGGCGCCGCTTTTGGTCGTTTCAGTTTCAGCGGCCGCGGGTTCGATGCAACTGCGCTGAAACGGCATCTGTCGCTGGAAGGCAATTATGGTTTGCAGGATGGATATCTGCGGGATTTGCCGCTGACCGCGAGCTTGGCGCAGCTGCTCGGAGCGCCGGAGTTTGAAAGCCTGAAAATAGACGATCTCGATGGCAATCTTCGGCTCAGGGATGGCCGCTTGGAAATCAACGGTTCCTGGCGGGGAGAGCAGCTTGGGGGGCGTCTCGAAGGGCGGGTCGGCCTTGACGGAAGTCTTGATTTGCCCCTGAGCCTGGTGGTGAATCCGGTTCTGAGTGAACGCATGACTCAGCGTTATCCCTGGGTCCGGCAGACCTTCAATGAGCGCGGGGAGGCTGTAGTTAGCCTGCGGCTGGGGGGAGAACTTTCCCACCCCCGTTTGAGCCTGGATGAAAAGGCGGCCCAGAAACAGCTGCGCCGAAAGCTGGAGAAGCAACTTGTCGATACCCTGAAAGAAAAGTTTTCAAAAAAAATTAAGGCGCGATGACGGGTCGGAACTCTCTCCACCCGTCGAATGATCGGCCGCGCCGGAGGCTGAAGGAATCCGAGTGACTCTGCATGAAAATCGTTGTTTCCGGATTGTCCGGGGCGAATTGTCTTGGGTCGTTTTTCTTTCAAGGCAGCAGGTCAAGCATCGTTCAGAATGACATCAGGAGGTGAACTTATGGCGCTAAGATTGTTATGCATGGACTGTGATTACGAAAAGGTATTGACCCCTGAGGAAAAAACCTGAAAATCTGTCCCAGATGCGGTAAAGGTAATATCTAGGTTTATGATGATGAGCTCAACAAGGGGGCTCATTGCGCCGGGACCATCAACCCCGTCAACCGTAAGTGACCATGAGTATGGCGAAATGGGCTTACGGGCCCGTTTCGCCGAAGCTTTTTTCCTCTTCCCCCCCCCTTTCTGTTTCAATCCCAAATCTTTCAGTCCGGTTGTTGGTTGCGGTGAAATCAGGTTGCCCTCAGGTTTCTTTTGCATTCTCCCGGCAGCCGCGAGCGCTGGAAGGCAATTTTCGGCGGGAACGGGGTTACAGTCGGGCCAAGTCGTTCACCGGGGAGCCTGAAGGCGAAGGCTTAGGTGTGTACATGATTTTTTTTTAATGTTAGGATGGGAGCCTGGTTGAGTGGTTTTCCGTGTAGATCTGTTTTGAAAGGTTTGTGCGTCCGGCTTGCAGGCAGGGCTGATGGCGAAACTTATAAATTCTGGGGGAGAAATGAGATGGCGGTTGTCGTTCAATACATCGTGGTCAGAAATGGAGAGCAGAAGATGACTTTTACCTCCAAGAAAGAGGCCGATGCCTATGATAAAATTCTTGATATCGCGGAGCGGTTGCTTGGTTTTCTGCAGACGGCCGGTCTGGAGGTTGAAGTCGGACGGCTTGAGGAGCTGGCTTTCTATCTGGCGGAGAATCGTGAGGCGGCGATGACTTTGTTGCGGGGCGGGAGTCTGAAAACCGAACTGCCGGCCGGAGCCGCTAAGCCGGCTTCGGCCTCAGGGCGCAAGGCCCCCAAGGTTAAAAAAACTGCGTCTGAAAATGCGGCTGCGGCCGGAGACTGAACTGATTTTACGGAAATCCGTGGCGGTTGTTGGGCGTTCGGTAGTGGTTGCTGGGGTCTTAGTCAGCGTTGTTGATACATTTCATCATAATATTTGCGATAGCTGCCATCGCGGACCTGATTGAGCCAGTCCGGATTTTCCAGATACCAGTCGATGGTTTTTTCCATGCCTTCGGCCAATCCGGTTTCCGGTTCCCAGCCCAGTTCTCGCTTGATCTTTTCGGCGTCGATGGCATAGCGGCGGTCGTGGCCTTTGCGGTCGCCGACGAAGGTGATCAAATCCAGCCGGGAGCGTTTGCCGGCCAGCAAGCCGAGACGCCGATCCAGGGAACTGCATAAAAGCCTGACCAGGTCGAGGTTGGCCATTTCATTATGGCCGCCGATGTTATAGGTTTCGCCGCTTCGGGCGGCGCGCATCACCAGTTCCAGAGCGCGGCAGTGATCTTCGACATAAAGCCAGTCGCGGACGTTTTTCCCGTCGCCGTAAACCGGCAGGGCTCGGCCCTCAAGTGCGTTACCGATCATCAGAGGAATCAGTTTTTCGGGAAACTGATAGGGACCGTAGTTGTTCGAGCAATTGGTGATCAGGGTGTCCAGTCCGTAAGTATGGTGGTAGGCCCGGACCAGGTGGTCGGCGGCCGCTTTGCTCGCGGCGTAGGGGCTGTTGGGGCTGTAGGGGGTGGTTTCAGTAAAGTAGCCCTCGGTTCCCAGCGAGCCGTAAACCTCGTCGGTCGAAACCTGGAGAAAACGTCCGCGGTTTCCGGCCTCGTTATGGCGGCGAAAGGCTTCAAGCAGGGTAAAGGCGCCGACGATGTTGGTTTCGATGAAAGCGGCGGGGCCGGTAATGCTGCGGTCGACGTGCGATTCGGCGGCAAAGTTGACGATGAAATCGGGCTGTTCGGCCGCCAGCAAGGCATCGACCAAAGCCCGGTTGCCGATTTCGCCGCGAACCAAGTGGTAGGCCGGATTACTTTCCAGGTCGCGCAGGTTGGCCGGGTTGCCGGCGTAGGTGACGGCGTCAAGGTTGATGACCCGGTAGCCGCTTTTCTTGGTCAGGAGCAGGCGGATGAAATTGCTGCCGATAAAGCCCAGGCCGCCGGTAACCAGAACGTTTTGCATGAAGTCTTATCCTTCTTTATTTTCAGGGTGAAGGTTTTTTATATGCTTTCTTCTTCCTTGAGAACTACCTCCAGGTACTGGCGGTAGGGTGATTCCGGAATGTGGCGCAGAAGCTCGGCAAGTTTCGTAGGCCTGATAAAGCCCATGCGCAGGGCGACCTCTTCAAGACATCCAAATTTAAGTCCCTGACGCTGTTCCAGGGTGCCGATAAAATGGCTGGCTTCTAGTAAACTCTGGTGGGTGCCGGTGTCAAGCCAGGCGACACCCCGGCCGATTTTTCTGACCTGAAGTTGTTCGCGTTCAAGATAAATGCGATTTAAGTCGGTGATCTCAAGTTCGCCCCGGGCCGAAGGCCGCATGCCGGCGGCCAGGTCGGAAACCTGATGGTCGTAGATATAGAGACCGGGAATGGCGAAATGAGATTTCGGAAGTTTGGGTTTTTCTTCCAGGGAAATGGCGCGCCCGCTTTTGTCGAACTCGACGACCCCGTAGCGTTCCGGATCCTTGACATAATAGCCGTAAATCAGCGCTCCCTCGCGAAAGTCCCGAACGGCGTCGAGAAAGTCGTATTTGCCGTAGAAAATATTATCGCCCAGAATCAGGCAGACGGATTTTCGGTCGATAAAGTCGCGTCCCAGGATAAAGGCCTGAGCGATGCCTTCCGGGCGTTCCTGGACGGTGTAGGAGAGATTGATGCCGAGTTCGGCGCCGTCGCCGAGCAGGTCGGCGAAACGCGGCAGGTCAAAAGGGGTGGAGATGATCAGAATCTCGCGAATCCCGGCCATCATCATGGTTGACAGCGGATAGTAGATCATCGGTTTGTCGTAAACCGGCATCAGCTGTTTACTGGCGACCCGGGTCAGCGGGTAGAGACGGCTACCGGCTCCTCCGGCGAGAATAATTCCCTTGCTAACGGTCATGGTCAGGTTCTCCCCGCGGCTGCTTTCTTCACATGCCGCTGAATTCAGGTTTTTTCTTGGCGAGAAAGGCGTCGACTCCGATTTTGAAATCCTGGGTGCCGGATACGCCGATGATGCCCTGTCTTTCTTTTTCCAGGTATTCAGCCAGTGAGAGCCCGGGCAGGGTGGCCAGTAAATCCTTGGTCGCGGCCTGGGCCAGGCGGGGTCCGCGGCTTAACGCCTGGACCATTGCCAGCGCCTCGCTTCGAGCCTGATCGCTGTTGACAAAACGGCTGACAAGCCCGATCCTGGCGGCTTCGACTCCGTCGATGCGGCCGTTATTCAAAAAAAAGTCGGCTGCTCGCGGCCGTCCCAGGGCTTCAATCACGGCAAAACTGCTGCCCCCGTCCGGGACGGCGCCGATGCCGATATAACCGGCGACAAAGAGGGCGTTTTCAGTGGCCAGGCTGATGTCGGCGGCCAGGGCCAGACCCAGTCCGGCGCCGGCGCAGACGCCGTCGATCAGCGAGACAAAGATCTTTTCCATGCGGCGAATGGCCAGCACCGTGGCGTTAAGGATTACGGAAAGCTCCTCCATGATGTTGCTCATGCCGCCTTCGTTCAACCCCTGTTGAAAGCTCGGAAGATCACCGCCGCCGGAGAATATTTTACCTTCGGCTTCCAGTAGAACGGCCTTGACGTCATTGTCCCAGCGCAGACCGCGGACCGCGTCCCACAGATCCTGGGCCATTTCGCCGCCGTAAGAATTGGCCTTTTCCGGCCGGCTGAGACGCAGAATGGCGTAACCCTCGTTTTTTTCAATCGTGACTGATTTTTGCATGTTTTTATTTTACTCCTTGTGCCGTTTTCTTTTCCCCGGTGCCGCGCTCGGGCGGCGTGTTTCGGCAAGCGCGTCTACATACTCAATTACCGGAGTTCTTGTCAATCTTTAAGGACGAACGGGCTTGCTGTTTTGGCGGGCCCGGCTTGCCGTATTGTCAAAAATAAAATTGTCAGGTACAATGCTCCGGCGGTATAAAATAGCCGGTTGCAAATCTTATTACTTCCGCCTCGGCGGATTTTCTGTTTGCCTTAAGTCCGGCCCGGCCTGAGCGAATGTCGGCGCGCAGGAAGATCTTTAGAGGCGACCCACGCCCCTCAGGCGATTTTCAGAATTTGACAATGACGATCAATTTTAACGATTTCAATAGGTTGTGGTAAGTCAGCCGGAATGAAGATCTTTAAAGGTTGGTTCGCGGTTTTTTACCGGGAAATGCTGATTGTCCGTCATCGGCTGCCGCGGATGCTGTCATCCATGGCGGTTGCCCCTTTGCTCTATCTGCTGGCTTTCGGCTATGCCATGGGCGGCGATCAGCTGGTCGGCGGGCGCAGCTATATTGAGTTTCTGCTTCCCGGCTTACTGGCCATGAGTTCCATGATTCAGGCTTTCGCGATTGCCGGTGAAATCAATGTCGCCCGTTTTTACTGGTATACTTTCGAAGAGTTTCAGGCCGCTCCGATCAGTAGTTCGGCTTATGTCCTGGGGGAGGTCCTGGCCGGAATGACCCGGGCGCACCTGGCCCTGCTTCTGATTATCGGTATCGGTTTTCCCTTTGGGGTGGTGCTGGCCTACGGCAATCCGCTGTTCTGGAGCGCCACGCTGCTCAACAGTTTCGTTTTTTCTTCCCTGGCGGTGGGTTTGGCGATGGTGGTCAAGTCGCATGCCGACCAGGCCATGCTTTCCAATTTTCTGATCACGCCGATGGCCTTTCTGGGCGGCACCTTTTTCCCTCTCGAAAGACTGCCGCTCTGGTTGCAGAAACCCCTGACGCTTCTGCCCCTGACCCACGCTTCCTCGGCGATTCGGGCCGCGCTTTTCGGCGAGGCTCCGGGTTGGTTCCCTTATCTGCTCCTGTTGGCGGTCGGGCTTGTTTTTTTCCGGCTGGCGGTTTATCTCGTGAGTCGGGCCCGCGATTGAGAGCCGTTCGGTTCCGTAAAAAAAACTTGACAGTTCGTGACGCTGTAGGCTATAAGGCCTCCCACTTTGTTCCTCGGTAGCTCAGTCGGTAGAGCGGGTGGCTGTTAACCACTAGGTCGGCGGTTCGAGCCCGTCCCGAGGAGCCAAAATTCAATCCGTCGATTTCGACGGTCACTTGTTAGCACAAAACCCCGTGGGATCATCCCCTCGGGGTTTTGTCGTTTCTGTCGTGTCCACGCCGACTTACGCCCTTCTGCACATTTTCTCCGATTCTCCATTTCCCTTATAGCTTTCGAGTTTCAACCAAGAACGTTGACGTTCGCGCCCGCCACGCTCTGCGGCAATGTGGTGTAAACCAAAGAATCCGAGGCGTTTACAGAGAACCGACTTGATTGTTCCGCTAATAGAAGCCTTCATTCATGCAGCGGTTAAAGCCGCGAGAGGGCTGGAGCGGCGAGGCTTTTCGGATACTTTTCATAAGCTATTTGGAGGTTGCCATGAATGAAACGACGTATCAGCAAGTGCAGGCCCTTTCCCGGATGACCGTCGGGGAACTCCGGGAAAGGTATATCGATGTCTTCGGAGAGGAGACGAGGTTCTACCACAAGGATTTTCTTCGCAAACGGATTGCTTGGCGTTTGCAGGCCTTGGCTGAAGGCAGCCTGTCGGATCGGGCCAGACGGAGGGCGGAGGAAATCGCCAATGACGCGGACCTTAGAATCCGCATGTTGCGGGGCCCTATTAAGCCGGGATTGATGGATGTCAGGGAACGGTCGGTGAGCGGCAGGCTGCAACCGCAACGTGATCCCAGACTGCCGCTTCCAGGAACACTGCTCGTAAGGGAGTTCCGAAGCCGGGACATCGTGGCCAAGGTGCTGGACAAGGGCTTCGAGTATGATGGCCGATGGTTCAAATCCCTCTCCGCCGTTGCCCATGAGGCAACCGGGAACAAGTGGAACGGTTTCCTTTTTTTCGGGCTTGCGGAACCAAAGGGACCGCAAGGTCAAGACGATGAGTCGGACGGGAGAAACGGATGAGCAGACAATACGAAAGAAACAGTACTCTCCCGCAGCAATCTATGGATAACCGGCGAGCGACCGTGCGCTGCGCCATCTATACCCGGAAATCCACCGACGAGGGTCTCGACCAGGACTTCAACAGCCTCGACGCCCAGCGGGAATCCGCGGAGGCATATATCGCGAACCAGCGGCACGAAGGGTGGCTGTGCATTGCCGAGCGCTATGACGACGACGGCGGATTCACCGGCGGCAACATGGAGCGGCCCGCCATCAAGAGACTCTTCGCCGACATCGAGGCTGGCGACATCGATTGCGTGGTGGTCTACAAAGTTGACCGGCTGAGCCGCTCCCTTCTCGACTTCGCCCGCATCATGGAGATTTTCGACAAGCACGCCGTGAGCTTCGTCGTATCGGTTACCCAGCAGTTCAACACGACCAGTTCCATGGGACGGCTTACCTTGAACATCCTGCTTTCCTTCGCCCAGTTTGAGCGGGAAATCATCTCGGAGCGGACCAGGGACAAGATGTCTGCTGCCCGCAAGAAGGGTAAGTGGGTCGGAGGCATGCCGGTCCTCGGATACGATGTGGATCGCAAGGGAGGGCGGCTGCTCGTCAATGATGATGAGGCGCAGCGGGTGCGGGCCATCCACAGTCTTTACCTGGAGCACAAGGCCCTGATCCCTGTTGTTCAGGAACTCGAACGCCGCAAATGGGGAGTGAAAAAGTGGACCACTCAACGAGGGGATGAACGCGGAGGAAATCTGTTTAACAAGAGCAGCCTTTTTCGGTTGCTCACCAACATCATATACACGGGCAACATCATTTATAAAGGGACCGTCTACCCCGGAGAGCATGAGGGGATCGTGGACCCGGACCTCTGGCAACAAGTCCAGGATACCCTTCGGCACAACGGGCGTTCCGGCGGCAAGGAAATCCGCAACAAATACGGTGCACTGCTGAGGGGTCTGCTCTACTGCGCGCCTTGTGGAACAGCCATGGTGCACACCTACACCGCCAGGAAGGGCAAGCATTACCGTTACTATGTCTGCCTAACCGCCCAGCAACGGGGATGGGCATCCTGCCCGACCAAATCCCTCAATGCCTATGAGATTGAGGCCGCGGTGGTGGACTATATCCAAGGCTTGGGCGCAAACCCGGAGGTCTTTTCGGAAACGGCTTCCCAGGTTCGGGTTCAAAGCGAAAAGCGTCTGGCGGAGATCGAAGCCGAGCGACGCGCTCACGAGCGGGAACTCAAACGGTTGGATGCCAGGCTCCGCGCTCTCGTGGGAGACTTGCCGACATCGGGAACGGACCGGGGGCCGGCGACGGATCAGATGGCCGACCTCCAAGACCAAATTCACTCTCTCGAACAAAGGATTACCGTCATCCGCGAGGAAACCATCGCCGTCCAAAGAGAAACGCTCGAAGACGGAGATTTGGAAAAAGCTCTCGCGGCATTCGACCCCATTTGGCAATCGCTTGCCCCACGCGAACAGGCGCGGGTTATCAAAGCCCTTGTTGAGCGCGTCGCTTACAATGGGCGGGACGGTAAAGTGACCGTGACGTTCCGCTCCCCCGGTATCAAGGCGGTTTGCCTGGGACAAG
This sequence comes from Pseudomonadota bacterium, assembly GCA_011049115.1. Classification (NCBI taxonomy): domain Bacteria; kingdom Pseudomonadati; phylum Pseudomonadota; species Pseudomonadota bacterium. The sequence continues at coordinate 992 of DSCM01000007.1, read as the reverse complement.
CAGACCTTGGAAAGGAAAACCGTATATGAAACCGACCATGTATAACTTTGGAAGCGAAGGGCGTCTGGAGGTGAGCTTCACATTCCAGCCGAGAAACAAACGGGGACAGTCCGACAGCCGACGTGGATCAACCGGCAAAGGGAACATCCCGCGGGTTGCCAAGCTCCTGGCTTTGGCGATCCGCTTTGAGAAACTGGTCAAGCGAGGCGATATACAGGACTATGCGGACCTCGCCCGCCTGGGCTACGTGACCCGGGCGCGCATCACCCAGATCATGAACTTGCTCAATCTCGCTCCGAACATTCAGGAGGACATCCTTTTCCTTCCGAATACAATGAAGGGCCGAGACCCGATCCTGGAAAAAGACCTACGGCCGGTCGCCGCCGTTCCCCACTGGAACCGGCAGCGGAAGATGTGGGCCCAAATGCGCAAAGACCGCCTTGGATAGCTCTTTCATGCAACCACTTACCTCCTCGGCCATTCTGGCCTTTGTCACCAATAATCCCTCTGCTTTCGGTGAGTTGAATCTAACCATCATTTTTTTTTAATTGACCTGATGCATATCAGGGTTATATAATAGTTACCTATAACGTGGCCTTAGCGTGTCCTCATCCGGCGCTATGGCCGAAGTGGTTTCAAGAAATTTTAAAGCCCCAAGAGCATTGAGGCAGAGAAATGAAACATAAAAGCAGGGGCCGACCCCCTGTTAAAGAGATAACTGATAGCCAGCTTAACACGTTAAAGGCGATTCGGCGATTTGCGAATCAGCGGGGATTCCCTCCGACGATGAAGGAGCTTGCCGATATTCTTGGCATTTCACATGCCAGCGCACACGGGCAGGTGAACCAACTCGTGAGAAAAGGGTACTTGTAGTTATGACAACCGAAATTTGACCAGTTGTGATTATCGAAAATTGATCACCCTGATTGCAAGATAAAGTTAAGCACTGATGTTCATGGTTAAATTTTAAGTTTGCTTATTGGTAATGTCTT